>JBBRGM010000011.1:0-24763 GCA_038240725.1 Burkholderiales bacterium
CTCGAGCGTATCCGCGGCGGGTTCGAAAAGCTGCTGGCCGGTCATGGCAGCGGCACCGCGATCGAATTCCGTTTTCGGCACGCCGCCGGCCACTGGCTCTACCTCGAAGTGCTCGGCAACAACCTGCTGGAGCATCCCAGAATTCATGGCATCGTACTCACCGCGCGCGACGTAACCGAACGCAAGCGGGCAGAGGCGCGGGCGCAGTATCTCTCTCAACATGACGGCCTTACCGGTCTGCCCAATCGCCGTCTGATGCAGGATCGGATGGACCAGGCCATCACACAGGCGCGGCGCAACGGTACTCAGGTCGCGCTCATGTTCATCGATCTCGACCGCTTTAAGATTGTCAACGACTCGTTTGGACATCTGACCGGCGATACGCTGCTCAAGCAAGTTGCAGTGCGGCTTGGCAAGTGCTTGCGCGATACCGACACGGTGGCGCGTCTTGGCGGCGATGAATTCACCATCATGCTGCCCAACGTGGCCGGCATTCAAGTCGTGGGAGAAGTGGCGCAGCGCGTGTTGAGCGAGCTCGAGCAGCCGTTCTGCGATAACGAGCAGGAAATGTTCATCTCCGCGAGTATCGGCATCAGCTTGTTTCCGCGTGATGGCGCGGTACCGGACGATCTGTTCAAGCACGCGGACACGGCGATGTCGAGCGCGAAGCACGCGGGCCGCAATCGTTATCTGTACTTCACCGAAAGCCTCAACGTGCAGATTCGCGAAAAGGCGATGCTCGAAAGCGGCTTGCGCCGTGCGATCGAGCGCGATGAACTGTGTCTGCATTACCAGCCGAAAATCGATCTCGCGACCGGGCTGATCATCGGCGCTGAAGCGCTCGTGCGCTGGCAGCATCCGACTCTGGGACTGGTAGGGCCGTCGAAATTCATACCGATTGCCGAGGACTCGGGCCTCATCCTGCCGCTCGGCCGATGGGTGTTGAATGCGGCTTGCTTGCAGCTGAGCACATGGCAGGCGCAAGGAATCGCGATCCCGGTTGCGGTGAATCTTTCCGCGCGTCAGTTTCAGCAACGCAACCTGGCCGATTTGATTCTGATGACCATGGCGGACTACGGTGTCGATCCGAGCTTTCTCGAGCTCGAGCTGACGGAGAGCGCGATCATGCACGATCCGGAAGGCGCGATATCCACTTTAGAGCGGATCAAATCCAGTGGCACCACGATCTCGATCGACGACTTCGGTACCGGCTATTCGAGCCTGAGCTATCTCAAGCGGCTGCCTCTCGATATCCTCAAGATCGATCAGACGTTCGTGCGCGATATCACAACCGACTACAACGACGCGGCGATCGTGCGTGCCATCATCGGACTCACACGCAGCCTCGGGGTCAAAGTGATTGCCGAAGGCGTCGAGGAAGACACCCAGCTCTCGTTCCTGAATGCGTACGGCTGCAACTACGGTCAGGGCTTTCTGTTCGGCAAGCCTGTCGCTCCGGCGGCGTTTCTCGAGCTGGTCGAAGTGCGTGGGTACGCAAACCATGCCAGCCTGAACGACTGACTTCCCTGTTCGCTGCAACTGCGTGGCGGCGCTTCGTAGTAGTTCCTCTAGTTAGTTTGCGCGGCGCTGACATCGTCGCTACCTGCTGACTCGTGTTTCGATTGCACCAATGCGGAGCGGCGTCGCGCGGTTACGCACCACCAGCACGCAGCCGCGACTGGCGTAGCAAGAGTGCGTTCGAACGCTCTCCGGGCTACGCATCCAATCCCGTCGTACGCCGCTGCCTCGGGCCGCGTGGCATGTCGCTTGCAATTTCCGCCCCGCAACCCGCGCGTCGCACAACGGACCGGACGGCGAAAACGCGAGATCGAGGTGGGTCGCTGCACGGATTCCAGGTTCTCTTCGAATCGCCTTCAGTCGAGGATTGGCAGCGCGATAGGAGCGACCGATGTAGCGCGCGGCCGCAGATTGCGTTCAAGGCGATGTGAGTCGCGGCCGCCGCGCCCAACGAGGCGGTAAGGGTACAATCGATCGGAGTGCCACCCGTCCATCTGGAGTCCTGTAATGCGTCCGCTGTTTCGTTCCGTTCGATGACCGCTGTGAGAATGCTAGCGTTTGCCGGCGCGCTGCGCGTGCAATCGTGGAACAAGAAACTGGTCCGGCTCGGCGCCGCGGCAGCAGAACAGGCCGGTGGCGAAGTTACGTTGATCGATTTGCGCGATTTTCCGATGCCGATATTCGACGGCGACATCGAAACGGGCGAAGGTTTGCCGCGCTATGCACGGGAGCTCAAGGCCTTGATGGTTGCCAGCGATGCATTTCTGTTGAGCTGCCCCGAATACAACAGTTCGATCACCGCGGTGCTGAAAAACTGCATCGACTGGATCTCGCGACCGCAGCCCAACGAGCCGCCGGCGTATGCGTTCAAAGGCAAAGTGGCGGGACTGCTCGCCGCGTCGCCCGGCAATCTCGGCGGTGTGCGTGGTTTGTTTACCGTGCGCCAGGTGCTGACGACGCTCGGCGTAATCGTATTGCCGACGCAATTCACCTTGAGTCACGCTGCCGGTGCGTTCAACGACGACGGCTCGCTGAAGGAAGAAGGGCATCAGGCGTCGCTCGCCGCGGTGGCGACCAACCTCGTTGCGATTGCCGCCAAGTTAGCAGTAAGGCCGGCGTGATGACCACCGCCGCCGAGCTGACATTTGGCTCTGGCATTTTGCGTTATCGCGGGTGCTTCACTGTTGTGACTGGCGCGACATGATCAAGCGCTTTCGTTTCTTCACGAACCTCTAGACTTCGATGGCCTATCAATCCCAATCGCAGACCGGCAGCGCCGCCGCCACCGTCGCGCCTACGGAGTCGTTCTCCGAGAGCTGCTATAACGAGATGTATGCGCGCGACGGCACCGTGCGCGACCATTACACGTCGATCGCGCGCTGGCTCGAGATCACGCCGCAAGACCGGGTCACGCAAATGCGCCAGGCTGCGCACCTGTTGTTCCACCGCGTCGGCATTACGTTCGCGGTGTACGGCGAGGATAGCGGTGCGGAGCGGCTGATCCCGTTCGATATGCTGCCGCACATCATTCCGATCGCAGAGTGGCGCGAGCTGCAGGCGGGGCTGCGCCAGCGCGCGCGTGCGCTCAATCTGTTTCTGCACGACGTGTATCACGACCGCGAGATCGTCAAGGCGGGCAAGATCCCCGAAGCCAAGATCCTCGAGAATCCGCAGTATCGGCCGGAAATGCAGGGCATCGACGTGCCTGGCGGCATCTACGCCCACATCGCAGGCATCGATCTCGTACGCGCCGGGGCCGGCGAATATTATGTGCTGGAAGATAATCTGCGCACGCCGTCGGGCGTGTCGTACATGCTCGAGAACCGCAAGATGATGATGCGGCTGGTGCCCGAGCTGTTTGCCCTGCAGGCGATCTCGCCGGTCGAGCACTATCCCGATCTGCTGCTCGATATGCTGCGCAGCGTGGCACCGCACGGCGTGCACAACCCGACCATCGTGCTGCTCACGCCGGGCCATTTCAACTCGGCTTATTTCGAGCACGCTTTCCTCGCGCAGCAAATGGGCATCGAGCTGGTCGAAGGCGCGGATCTGTTCGTGAAGGACAATAAGGTTTACATGCGCACCACGCGCGGCCCATGTCCGGTCGACGTGATCTATCGCCGCATCGACGATGCTTTCCTCGATCCGTCGGCGTTTCGCAACGACTCCATGCTCGGCGTGCCCGGCCTCGTGTCCGCGTATCGCGCGGGTCATGTTGCCCTGGCCAACGCGATCGGCACCGGCGTGGCGGACGACAAGTCGGTCTATCCGTATGTGCCGGACATGATCCGTTTCTACCTCGGCGAGGAGCCGATCATCGCCAACGTGCCGACCTATCTGCTCGAACGCGAGGACGATTGCGCATACGTGCTGGCGCACCTCGACGAGCTGGTCGTGAAAGAGGCACAGGGCTCGGGCGGCTACGGCATGCTGATCGGGCCGACTGCGTCGCAGCGCGAGCGCGATGCGTATCGCCAGCGCATTGAAGAAGCGCCGTACAAGTTCATCGCGCAGCCGACCTTGGCGTTATCGACCTGCCCGACGTTCGTCGACCAGGGCGTCGCGCCGCGGCACATCGATTTGCGCCCGTTCGTGCTGTCCGGTAAAGACGTCGTGATGGTGCCCGGCGGACTCACCCGGGTTGCGCTGAAAGAAGGCTCGCTGGTGGTGAATTCCTCGCAGGGCGGCGGCACCAAAGATACCTGGGTGGTCGGATGATTCACAACGTTTCGCACCGAACATCACTGTGATGCGCGATTCGAAATGACGCTGCCCAGTACTCGTCCGACCGGCACCACCGTAACTGCAGCGCGCGATCGAGACCAATCACCGCATGACTTCAAATTAAGATCAGCGCCATGATGCTGAGCCGCACCGCTAGCAATTTGTTCTGGATGGCACGCTACGTCGAGCGGGCGGAGAACACCGCGCGCATTCTCGACGTCAGCAATAGGATGTCGCTGATGCCGCAGGAAGAGTCGGCGACGCACAACGAATGGGCCGCGTCGCTAAACATCACCGGCACGTTGTATCCATTTAGCGGACGCTACAGCACCGCCAGCGCGCACGATGTGCTGCGCTACATGGTGCTCGATCAAGCCAATCCGTCCAGCATCGTGTCGTGCGCCAAGGCCGCTCGCGAGAATGCACGCGCCGTGCGCGGCTCGATCACCTCCGAAATGTGGGAAGTGCTGAACGTCACCTGGCTCGAGTTGCAGAATTTCAACGAATCGCGCCTCGACTCAGAAGGCGTGACAGGTTTTTTCGATTGGGTGAAAGATCGCTCGCATCTGTTTCGCGGCGTGACCGTCGGCACCGCGCTCAAGGACGAGGCGTTCCAGTTCAATCGGCTGGGAACGTTTCTCGAGCGCGCAGACAACACGGCGCGCATCCTCGACGTGAAGTACCACGTGCTGCTGCCCAGCGTCTGGGACGTCGGCGGGCTGGTCGATTATTACCAGTGGGCGGCGGTGCTGCGCTCGGTTTCCGCGTTCGAGTCGTACCGCAAGGTATATCGCGATGTGATTACGCCGGTGCGCGTCGCTGAGCTGATGATCCTGCGCGAGGACATGCCGCGCTCGCTGCATGCGTGCATGCGCGAGACGCACGACATTCTGCAGTTGCTCGCGACGCCACAAGCGAAAGAAGCGCTGCGGCTTGCCGGCGGCCTGTGGTCCGATTTGCACTTCGGCCGCATGGAAGACATCTTCAGCCGCGGGCTGCACGAGTATCTCACCGGATTCTTAACCCGCATGCATACGCTGGGTCAGCACATCGACTCCGGCTATTTTGCATTGGATTGAGCGTAAGGATGATCACAAACGTGCGGGCTGCATCGGCTGGTCTGCACGCGCGGGATGGCGCTTGCCGCTGATCGCTGCAGGCCGTTATCATGCCGCACACTATTTGAGTGGATCGAAACCGTCATGACTTACTGCGTTGCCATTCAGCTCGAATCCGGCATCTTATTTACCTCGGATTCGCGCACTAACGCCGGCGTAGACCACATCGCCACGTTCTCGAAGATGAAAGTCTTCGAGCGCAAGGACGATCGTGTGCTGGTGATGTTGAGCGCCGGTAATCTTGCCGTCACCCAGGGCGTCATCAACATCCTCGAGCAGCACAAGAATGCCGATCCGGGCAAACCGACGATCTGGAACGCGACCAGCCTGTTCGATGTCTGCACCCTGGTGGGCGATGCGCTGCGCGAGATGGAACGGCGCGACGGCGTCTATCTCTCGCAAGGCAACGTCGATGCAAGCGCGTCGTTGATTATCGGCGGCCAGATCAAAGGCGAGCATCAGCGCTTGTTCCACATCTATCCGCAGGGCAACTTCATCGAAACCTCGCTCGACACGATCTACTTTCAGCTGGGCGAGAGCAAATACGGCAAACCGATTCTCGATCGCGTGATCAGCAGCGGCGCGCGTCCCGTCGAAGTCGCCAAGTGCGTGCTGGTTTCGTTCGACTCGACGATTCGCAGCAACATCTCGGTCGGCTTGCCGATCGACATGTCGTGGTATCCGCGCGATGCGCTGCGCATGGGGTTGTACAAGCGCATCGAAGACGGCGATCCGTATTTCAGCATGGTGCGCAAGAGCTGGGGCGCGGGCCTGCGCCGCGTGTTCGGAGAATTGCCCGATCCGGACTGGATGGTGTGAGCGCCTGGCTCGCCAGCGATCGCGCTCGAGCGGCCTTAGCCAACTGCCGTGCGATCCTTAAGACCCTCATGAGTTATCCGGGCTATCAATGACGATTCAAGTCGCGCTGTACCACAAGACCAGTTACACGTTCGATCGAGCGGTTTCGCTGAGTCCGCATGAGATTCGATTGCGCCCGGCGGCGCATTGCCGCACGCCGATCTTGAGTTATTCGCTCAAGATCACGCCGCCCAAACACTTTCTGAATTGGCAGCAGGACGGTTACGGCAACTGGATGGCGCGCTGCGTATTTCCCGACAAGGCGAACGAATTGATCGTCGAGGTCGATCTGGTTGCGGACATGACCGTCATCAACCCGTTCGATTTCTTCATCGAGCAATCGGCGGAAGCATTTCCGTTTCGTTACGCCGACGAGCTCGCGCGCGAGCTGGCGCCGTTCCGCGATCCCGAGCCGGTCGGGCCACTGCTTGCGGAATGGATCGAGCACGCCAAGCGTGATCTGTTAGCCAAGCCGATCAACACGGTCGATCTTCTGGTCGCGCTGAATACGCGGCTGCAAGCCGATATCCAGTACATCGTGCGTCTCGAGCCCGGCGTATTCAGTCCGGAAGAAACGCTCAAGCTCAAACGCGGCTCGTGTCGCGACAGCGGCTGGCTGCTCGTGCAGATCCTGCGCCATCTCGGTTTCGCCGCGCGCTTCGTCTCAGGCTATTTGATTCAGCTCACGCCCGACGTCAAAGCGCTCGACGGTCCGGTCGGCACCTCGCACGACTTCACCGATCTGCACGCCTGGGCAGAAGCGTTTCTGCCCGGCGCCGGCTGGATCGGCTTCGACGCGACGTCGGGTTTGATGGCAGGCGAAGGGCACATTCCGCTCGCATGCACAGCGGTGCCCGCGTCTGCGGCGCCGGTATCGGGATTCACTGACGTCGCGCACGTGCAATTCGGCTTCGAGATGAACGTCACGCGCATCCACGAAGATGCACGCGTCACCAAGCCGTACACCGAACAGCAGTGGACTCAGATCGACAGCCTCGGCCGCGCCGTGGAAGCAGATCTGACCAAAGGCGATGTGCGGTTGACGATGGGCGGGGAACCGACGTTCGTGAGCGTGGACGATATGGAAGGCGCGGAATGGAATTTCACCGCGTTCGGCGACACCAAACGCAAGCTGTCGGCGCAGCTGCTGGCGCGTCTGCGGCAACGCTTTGCGCCGGGCGGGCTGCAGCATCACGGGCAAGGCAAATGGTATCCGGGCGAGCCGCTGCCGCGCTGGGCGTTGACCTGCGTATGGCGCGCCGACGGCATGCCGCTGTGGCGCAACGTGCAGTTCCTCGCCGAGGACGGCAGAGACTACGGTCATCGCACGCCGGACGCGCTCGCATTTCTGCGCGTGCTGACCGGGCGTCTCGGCTTGCATTGCGACTTCGTCATTCCTGCGTTCGAAGACGTGTGGGACGTATTGCGCAAAGAACAAGACGTTCCGGTCAACTACGATCCGCTCGAGCGCGACCTGAAAGACCACAAAGAAAGAACGCGGCTCGCGCGCTTGCTGCAAGCCGAGCTCGCGCAGCCTGCCGGCTTCGTGCTGCCGCTGCAACCGGGCGCCGTGCAAGCGGGCCGGCAGCGCTGGCGCAGCAGCGTGTGGCCGCTGCGACGTGAGCATTTGTATCTCGTGCCCGGCGATTCCGCGCTTGGTCTGCGGCTGCCGCTCGATTCGCTGCCGAAAGTTCCGGAAAAAGATAAGGACGAACCGCAACCGCCGGACCCGTTCGAGGCGCGCGATCCGCTGGGCGCCGACGACGAGGGCGCGGCTGCGAGCTCAGAACAACCTGCAGAGCCGCGCACCAACGTCCGGGCCGCCGACATCGTGCGCCGTGCGTTGTGTGCGGAAGTGCGCGATGGCCGACTGCACATTTTTCTGCCGCCGGTCGTCAAGATCGAAGAATTCCTCGCACTGATCTACGCCGTCGAAGAAACCGCGCGCGAAACGTACTTGCCGGTGATTCTCGAAGGCTATCTGCCGCCGGTCGATCCGCGGCTGAAACGACTCGCTGTGACACCTGATCCAGGCGTGATCGAGGTGAACATTCATCCCGCGCGCAACTGGGACGATGTGGTCGAAACCACGCGCATCCTATACGAAGAAGCGCGCCAGTTGCGCCTGGGCACGGACAAGTTCATGGTCGACGGTCGCCACACCGGCACCGGCGGCGGCAATCACGTTACCGTCGGCGGCCCGACGCCGGCCGACAGTCCGCTCCTGCGCCGCCCGGATCTGCTGCGCAGCCTGATCACGTACTGGCAGAATCATCCGGCGCTGTCGTATCTGTTTTCCGGATTATTTATCGGACCGACGAGTCAGGCGCCGCGCGTGGACGAAGCGCGCGACGATGGACTGTACGAGCTCGACATCGCGTTCCAGCAAATGGAGAAGCTGCAAAAACCGGGCGACGAAACGCTCACGCCTTGGCTGGTCGATCGTCTCCTGCGCAACTTGCTGATCGATGTTACCGGCAACACGCATCGCGCCGAATTTTCCATCGACAAACTGTTCTCGCCGGATTCGGCGACCGGCCGCTTGGGGCTGCTCGAATTTCGCGCGTTCGAAATGCCGCCGCACTATCAGATGAGCTGCGTGCAGCAACTGTTGCTGCGCGCGTTGATCGCACGTTTCTGGAAGACGCCGCATCAGTCGCGTCTGATCCACTGGGGCACGAGCTTGCACGATCGATTCATGCTCGCGCATTTCATCGTCGAAGACATGCGCGATGTCGTGGCTGAATTGCAGCAGGCGGGCTATCCGGTTCAACTCGAATGGTTCGCGCCGTTTTTCGAGTTTCGCTTTCCGCGCTACGGCACGGTGGCCTATCAAGGCGTGCAGATCGAATTGCGCCAGGCGCTGGAACCGTGGCACGTGCTCGGCGAAGAAGTCGCGACCGGCGCGACGTCGCGCTACGTCGACTCATCGGTCGAGCGCATGCAGGTGAAGGTGACCAACTTGCCGGCCGATCGCTACGTGGTGACTTGCAACGGCAGGCCGATGCCGCTGACCGCGACCGGCACGCAAGCCGAATACGTCGCCGCGGTCCGCTATCGCGCGTGGCAGCCGCCGTCGGCGCTGCATCCGACGATCGGCGTGCACTCGCCGCTGGTGTTCGACCTGGTCGATCTGTGGAGCGGCAAATCGATCGGCGGCTGCGCTTATCACGTCGTCCATCCGGGCGGGCGCAGCTATGACCGCTTTCCGGTGAATGCCAATGAAGCCGATGCGCGCCGGATCGCGCGTTTCGTGCCGTTCGGTCATACCCCCGGCCCGATGCAGGTGCGCGCCGAGCGGTCCAGCGCCAATTTTCCGCTGACGCTCGATTTACGCCGCGCGCCCGATCACGACGGGGCGTTCGATCGCGCAGCCACGCAAGCGGGTCAGCAACAGCAGCAGTAATCAACAACCGCCGCGCAGCACCTGCGTCCGCGATGCAGTTCTCACCTAACGGGAGTCATCGATGAAGTGGACCTTACTGTTGTCGACGCTGCTCGTTGCCGCTAACGCGATCGCAGCAGAGTGGGTCGAGGTCGGCGCCGATCAGCAGGCGAAGTATTACGTCGACGTCGCATCGATTATCGTCGAATCGGATACGGTGCGCATCGTCAAGAAGGGCGTCTATACGCAACCATTGACTGAGAATTTTGGCGGCACGCCGCGCGTGTTCAAAGAATCCGTCGGCAAAGTCGAGCTCGATTGCGGACGCCGTATCAACCGCGTGGTTGAAATCGAGATGCTCGGTGTCGACGGCAATGTCGTGTGGGCGTCCGGCCCGATGCCGAAACGTTTGTGGGAAGACGTGCAGGTCAACACACATGGCGAGGCCACGCTCGATTTCGTCTGCGCGCGTTTGAAAAACTCGTAGGCGTTACGCGTTGATGCGCAGCGCGGTCTCGGCGCTCACGCCCAGCGGGTAGTGCCTGTCGTATAGCGCCGCATGCCCGTGAAAAAAAAGCGAACCGTCGATCCTGCGCCGGTCGCCGATGATCCCATGCCGCCGCCGCGCGCGCCGACCGAAGCGCTGCAAAAGTATGCAGAGAAACGCGCCTTCGATGTAACCGCCGAGCCCGGGCCGTTCGCCCCGAATCCACCGCGTTCCGGCCCATTGCTCTTCGTCGTGCAACAGCACGCTGCGAGCCGCCTGCATTGGGATTTGCGCATCGAGCTCGATGACGTGCTGAAATCGTGGGCGGTGCCGAAAGGGCCGTCGTTCGATCGCGCGCACAAGCGGCTGGCGATGCAGACCGAGGATCACCCGTTCGACTACGCCGCGTTCGAGGGCGTTATACCCGCCGGCGAGTACGGCGGAGGCAACATGATCGTCTGGGATTGCGGCGTCTATTCCCCCGATGACAATGGCGACTACTGGTTTCACGACCGCGACGAAGCGCAGGTGCGGCTCCGCGCGGGACTCCACAAAGGCAAGCTCAGCATTTTTCTGCGCGGCGAGAAGCTCAAGGGCTCGTTCGCGCTGGTCCGCACCGCGGATGCGAAGAGCTGGCTGCTGCTCAAACACAAAGACCGCTTCGTAACCACGGACGATGTTCTGCAAAATCCGCGCTCGGTGATTTCCGGCCTGGCCGTGGGGGAAATCGCCAGCGCACCGCTGCGCGAGCGCGCAGTGGCAGCCCAACTCATCCCGTCCGGGCCTCTGGAAACGCCGCCGACAAAACTATCGCCGATGCTGGCCGACCTCGGTGACGCCGTACCGAGCGATGACGCCTGGATGCACGAGCCGAAGCTCGACGGCTACCGCATGCTCGCGCTCATCGAAGGCAATCGCGTCGAGCTGCGCTCGCGCCGCGGACTCGATCTGACCCGGGCATTTCCCGAAGTCGTTGCGGACCTGGCCGCGCAATCGGTGAGCAGCATGCTGGTCGATGGCGAGATCGTCGCCTTCTCGCAGGACGGCAGGCCGTCGTTCAATGCGCTGCAAAACCGCGCGCAGCTCAAAACGGCAAGTGAGATCGCCGCGGCGGAACGCGCGACGCCGTGCGTGTTCTACGCTTTCGATCTCCTGCACTTCGCGGGCGTCAATCTGCGTGGCGCGACGTATCTCGCGCGCCGCCGCTATCTCGCGCAGTGCTTGCTGCCATCGCGGAAGCTGCAAGTCGTCCATGCGCACGAAGACGGCCACACGTTGTATGCC
The DNA here is from genome assembly GCA_038240725.1 of Burkholderiales bacterium. Lineage (GTDB taxonomy): Bacteria > Pseudomonadota > Gammaproteobacteria > Burkholderiales > SHXO01 > SHXO01. The sequence continues at coordinate 11,375 of JBBRGM010000011.1, forward strand.
GCGGCGTTGTCGCACGGGTTCGAAGGCATCGTATCCAAGCGCAAGGAATCGATCTATCAAGCCGGCCGCCGCTCGCCGAGCTGGGTGAAGACGAAAGCCACGCAGAGCGCGGAGTTCGTCGTGGGCGGCTATACCGAAGGAATTGGCGCGCGCAGCGACCTCGGCGCTTTGCTGGTCGGCTACTGGGGTAGCGGTAAGCTGCACTACGCCGGACACGTCGGCAGCGGCTTCGCTGAGGCCACGCTCAGCGATACGAAACAGCGCTTCGACGCGCTGCGCTCGACGCGCGGTCCGTTCAGCGTAAAGCCGCCGCTGCACAAGCCGACGACATGGTTGAAGCCCGACCTGGTGGCTGAGATCAGGTTTGCCGAGTGGACACCGGACGGGCATCTGCGCGCGCCGGTATTCCTGCGCCTGCGCGACGACGTCGATCCGGCAGGTGTACGGCGGCCCGGTGCCGATGCGCCTCAGGCAAGGCCCCCGGAAAGACACAAGGAAAAGCGGGCAGCCGATGCGACCGCACAGCAGGTCGACGAAGCGCTAAGCCAGTTGGATGGCAACCAAGCGAACCTCGAGCTGACAGTAGGCCAGCAGCAAGTGCGGCTCACGCATCTGGATCGCGTCTACTGGCCGGCGGATCCGGCGTTCGAGCAGCCCGAGCTGACTAAGCGGGACCTTCTTCGCTATCTGACCGCGGTGTCGCCGATGATGCTGCCGCATCTTGCCGACCGTCCGCTGACCATGATCCGCATGCCCGGCGGCATCTACGGCGAGCGCTTCTATCAAAAGCATTGGGACAATGCGCTGCCCGACTATGTCGACACGATCACGGTTTATTCCGAGAGCAAGCGCGAGCAGCACGCCTACCTGGTGTGCAATAACCTGCCGACCCTGCTGTGGCTGGCGCAGGCGGGCACCCTGGAATTCCATGTCTGGCACTCGCGCTCGCGGGTCAGTCCGGATGCCGGGAGCAACAGCACGGACTTCGCGAGCTCGGCGGCGTCGCTCGACGGCTCGGTGCTGAATCTCCCGGACTATCTGGTGTTCGACATCGACCCGTATATCTACTCGGGACACGAGGCGCCCGGCGCCGAACCGGAGCTCAACGCGACGGCGTTCGAGAAAGGCAAGGAAGTCGCTTTTTGGCTGCGGGAACTGCTGCAGGGGATGGCGCTCGAACCGATAGTGAAGACGTCGGGCAAGACCGGGTTGCACGTGTTCGTGCCGATCGAGCGCAAGCTCGACTTCGATACCGTGCGTCAGGTGTGCGAGACTGTCGGCCGGCACCTGGTACGGCAGCACCTGAAAGAGATTACGATGGAATGGACGGTGACCAAGCGGACCGGCAAGATCTTCATGGACTACAACATGAACGTCCGCGGCAAAACGCTCAACGTGGCCTATTCGCCGCGTGGGTCGCTGGGCGCCGCGGTGTCGATGCCGTTGACGTGGAACGAGCTGGCAGATGCACATCCGCTGGACTATCGGCTCACCAACGTTATCGGCCGACTGAAGCGAGATGGCGATGTCTGGCGCGATGCGCTCGAGCGCAAGCAAAGCCTGGCAAAAGCTTTGGGCAAGCTGTGATGCAGGCGATTCGCCGTTTGCGCGGGACCTGCGAACTTATCTAAAAAGGGGTACGCGATGGCGGCTCGATCGATTGCTTCATTGACGATTTCCTTCGGCCTGGTGTCGATTCCGGTCAAGCTGTATTCGGCGACGCAGTCGAGCAGCGCGATCTCATTCAATCTGCTGCACAAGAAAGACGGCTCGCGCTTGAAGCAGCAATACATCTGCATTCAGGAAGGCGTGGTGGTCGAACGCGATGAGATGGTCAAGGGCTATGAGTTCGCCAAAGACCAGTACGTCATGTTCACGCCGGAAGAGCTGAAGGCGCTGGAAGAAACCGGCACGCAGACCATCGAGATTGCCGAATTCGTACCGCTGGTGACCGTCGATCCGGTGTTCTTCGACAAGGCGTATTACCTGGCGCCGGATAAAGGCGGCGCCAAACCGTACGCGCTGCTTACCACCGCTTTGCGCGAGACCGCGCGTTGCGCGCTGGGCCGCTGGGCGGCGCGCGGCAAGCAGTACATCGTGATGCTGCGGCCGGTCGAAGACGGGTTGGTCATGCAGCAACTCTTGTACGCAACCGAAGTGCGTCCGATCAGCGAGATCGAAATTACCAAAGCCGATGTGCGCGACGCCGAGTTGCAACTCGCACGTCAGCTCATCGAACAGGGCACATCGGAAAGGTTCGATCCCACCGCATACAAAGACGACGTGCGCGCGCGCATCGAAGCGGCTGTGCAGAAAAAGGTCGAGGGCCAGGAGATTTCCGTTTCCGAAGCTGCGCCGCAGGGCACTGCGCAGGTCATCGACTTGATGGAAGCGTTGCGCGCCAGTCTCAATAAAAGAGCACCGGCAGCAGCGCCGCCGCGCGCCGAGACTCGCAAACCCGCAAAACGCGCGCAGCAAGAAGAGCCGGTCGTTGCGAAGAAAGCGCGCAAGAAATAGCGTGCGTATGCATGTCGAGACACGTCTTATCCGGGTGAGCCGGGCTGACTTCGCGGCGCGAATCATCTGCAGAACCGCATGCTTGCCGGCGCGTTGATGGCGCAGGACGCCGGCGCGAACGACCTGCGCAAGTATGGCGTTCGCGACGTCGAGCGTGTGCTGCACATTCCCCGCAGTACCATCCTCAGTCTCATCAAAGCCGGCTTCGTTTCGCCCACGCGCGGTCCGCGCCGCGAATACCGGTTCTCGTTTCAGGATCTCATCGTGCTGCGCACCGCGCGGGCACTTACCGCCGCCAAGGTACCGCCGCGGCGGATCACGCGATCGCTGAAGCAATTGCGCGAACAGATCCCCAGCGCGATGCCGCTGTCCGGCTTGAGCATTCGTGCGGTAGGCGACCGCGTGGTCGTGCAGGAAGGCAATACGCGCTGGCAGGCCGATTCAGGCCAGTATTTGCTTGAAATCGACATCAGCGTGACCGGCGGGGAGCTCAGCGTACTGGCGCGTCCGCCGACCTCCGATGCAGCGCGCAGCGAGGACGCGATTTACGCCCACCAGGAAAACTACAGCGCGGAAGAATGGTTCAGCCGCGGCTGGGATTTGGAACAGCGCGACAGTGCACAGGCTCGGCGCGCGTACGAGCGCGCATTGAAGGTCGATGCCGGGCACGTCGGTGCGATCATCAATCTCGGACGGCTCCTGCATGCGGCCGGTGAATTGCACGCTGCCGAGCGCGTCTATCGAGCCGGCGTTCGCACCAGCGGCATCGATGCTTTGCTGCTGTTCAATCTCGGCGTGTTACTGGAAGATGCCGGGCGCCGCGACGAAGCGATCGCGATGTACGAGACGGCGCTGCAGGAAGATCCGCGCATGGCGGATTGCCACTACAACTTGGCTTTGGCTTACGAGGCTGCCGGCGACGCTCAACGCGCGATTCGCCACCTGGGCGAATATCGCAAGCTCATGCGCGACAGCGCCGGGCGCTAGTGCCTTGAGTCAGAAATTCGCTGCCGAAAAACCGATCCGGCGAGCGCCATGCGTTGTTGCGCGCCTTACGAATATTGCTCGATATTCGCCGCGGCGCGACGCCTAGCTTGGCACTCGTCTGGTCGGTTTTTCACACCGGCAACGGTGCGCCAACAACGTCTATGTCGTTGCATGCCGGAGATCTCGAAGTTTGTTCAGCGAATTTCTGACTCAGGACACTAGAACCCGCTTATTTTTCCGGAAGCACGAACGCGATCGCGACCGTCGCTGTCATCCCGCGTTCCTTCACGATTGCAGGCGGCGGCGTTTCCGCAATCGCTTTGCGCACCGCCAGCAATGCGGTCACATCCAGCGCTGCGTATCCGCTGCTCCTGTCGACGTACGATTCGCTGACCTCGCCGCCGGACTTCACGCGAAAGACGATCGACGACGTACCCGTCCATCTGGCGTGGCGCGCCTCTTCCGGATAGACGACTTGATGCGTCGAGGCGCGAACGATGACCTCGAGATAATCTTTCACTGCTCGGCGATAGTCGCTGTTCTGGATGCGCGGAGAGCGTACGTCGACGGCGGCGTCTGTGGCCGGCGCCGCGTTCGACACGACCGTGGCGTTGTCCGGCGTAGATTTGTCTGACGTGTTTAGCTTGCCGGGCGCGGCCACGGCCGGGTCGCGTACGGCGGACGAAGCATCGTTCGTCGAACGCAGCGCAGGTGTGCCGCCCTTGGCAGCGGTCGGGGCCGGGATTGTTGCGGTTACGCGAGCCGTGGCCGTTGCGTCCGCCGCGATCGCCTCCGGTTTTCTGTCCGCATTCCCCGTTAGCGCCCTGGGTGTCTGCGTCGCCGGCACTTTCGCATTCTTCGTTTCCAGGAACGACTGCACCGGATACACGTAGTCGGCAGCTTCGCCTTTGCCTTTGCGCAGCACCGCCATGCCGATGAGCGCGCCGAAGCGATCGAACAAGCCCCCGCCGTTGTACCCGGCATTCAGCTTGGCAGAGATCGCGACGGTGCGGTCCTCGCCCACCCCCCGCACGCTGGCTAGCTGCGTCTTCACCAATTCGATCCCATCGTTCTGCGGCGCGCCCAGCACGTATACCGTCTCGCCCACCTGCACGTTTTCCAGCCAGCGGATGTTGATCGAAATCGGACTGAACGCGCTGGAGTTCGCAATGATGACTTCGCACATATCGCGTTTGCGATTCTCGCGAATCAGCCGCGCTTCGGAGCGCTGCTCGCCTTGCTTTACACCCAGATGTTTTACGCCTCGGACCATCGTGCAGCGCGTGATGGCGTAGTCGCGCTGAAGCAGGATGCCGTTGCCGAGCGCGGCACGTGCGCCGGTCTTGTCCAGGTCGACCAGCATGACGACATTGCGTCCGGCTTTGGCCAGGATATCGGCGGCGCTGAGCTCGCCCGCGTCTTGCGCAAGCGACGCCGAAACGTAGAGTCCGGCGACCACACAACCGATGATGGAGAGCGAGGTGCGCATGGTTGAGAAATGAGATGGCTGACGGTTTCGCCGCGTTGTCCCGTTGCCGGGTTCCGGCGGCGGATTACGGCGTTTCTGGCGCCTGCAGGGCAACACTATGTTAAGGCAATTTTGCATGGCAATGCTGTCGTTCGCGCTCGACGCCGCTGCGCGTGCTGCTACGTCCCGGCTCGAGTCCCAACACTCGTCGCAAAAGACGATAGCGCTGCGGCTGAGCCGAAGCGACTCATCGTCAAACGAGTGTTAGCGCGACGCGGCGTGCCTATTGCTATAGCAGCGACGAACCGTGCTCCATTCGCGGCCGCACTCACGTTTAACCCCCATTAGGACAGACCACCATGAATAAAAACCACGCCCCCCGTTACGTGAAGATCAAGACGCAGATCGAGGCCGGCGGTCAAATGAAACTCACATCCATCAACATCAAGACCAGTATCCGCGCTGGCGTCTACAAACTTTCGCGCGGCTGAGCGACACAAGCACATACCATGACCAAGATCGAAACGAACGTCAGGGCCGGAGGCTACATCCGTACCGGCGGCTGATCCCGACTACCTGCCAATTCAAACGGAGCAACTCACGTGAAAAACGCAACGATCAGCGTCAAGACCAGCGTCAAAGCCGGCGGATTCGCTCGCACCGGCGGCTAGTCGCTGATGGAAATGCCCGCTTCGTAAACGGCCCTAAGGTTCGGGCCGGCTGCAATCCGGGCATTTCGTCGTGATACTGCCGGCACCTCTTGCCGGCAGTCGAACGGACCTGGACAGGTCCGTTTTTCGTTGGCGGCGGCCGCGCGCAGTCCGGCGTTTCTCCCGGGCTATCCCCAACCTTTCTCGCGCGACGCCCTGCGAACCATCCCGCATCTGCTGCAGACGTCGCTGATCCCCTACGAATTACCACGCGTAGTCCGTTACTATGCGTGTGGCCTGCGGCCAGGGCAAATCGCCCGGCCCAATCCGAGGGGGAATCCATGCGATTAGCGCTCGTGCGCCGTCTCAAATTCGTAGCGTGCTCGTTCGCGATGGCGGTTGCGTTGTCTTTGTCCGCAGCATGCGCGGCGGCGGACGTCGAGGTATTTTCGCCGCAGGGCGAAGTCAAAGGCGTACGTCAGATCGCCGTGCGTTTCAGCGAACCGATGATTGCGTTCGGCGACCCGGCGCAGGCCTCCCCGTTCGACATTCAGTGCCCCGAGAAAGGCAGCGCGCGCTGGGCCGATCAGAAAAACTGGGTGTTCGATTTCGATCGCGATCTGCCGGCCGGCGTTCGCTGTTCGTTCGTCGTCAAAGCCGATCTCAAAACGATCGATGGCCATCCGGTCGAAACGAAGACCTTCAGCTTCACCACCGGCGGCCCGGCGATCTTAGAAAGCTTGCCGTATCGCGGCGACACGATCGACGAAGAGCAAATCTTCATCCTCGGGCTGGATGCGCCGGCCGACCCGCGCAGCGTGGTCGAGCATGCGTACTGCGATGCGAGGGGTATCACCGAGAAAATTCCGGTCAAGCTGATTACCGGCGAGGAGCGCCTGGCTCTGCTTGCCGAACGCAGGGACTTCGTCGGTCGATTTTTGCTGGCGCTGTACAAAGACGGGAAAGTCGCGGCCATCGCCGAACGCGATCTGCTTCGCGGCACGCGAGCGGAGCAGCTTGCACAAGCCGATGAAACCAAGCTACCGGCCCTCATGCTGCGCTGTGCGCGCCGCTTGCCCAATGACGTGCCGTTGCGGCTCGTATGGGGCGCGGGCATCGAGTCGATCAGCGGCGTCGCAACCGCGCAGCCGGAAACGCTCGATTTCAAGGTGCGCCCGGTATTCACCGCGAATTTTTCCTGCGACCGCGTCAATCGCGATGCCAACTGCCTGCCGTTTTTGCCGATGCGCCTGTCGTTCAGTGCGCCGATCGCGCGCTCGGCCGCCGAAAAAATCGCGCTGCGCAGCGCAGACGGTAGGCCGTTCAGCGCCAAGCTTCCGGATGCGCAGGACGACGGCGCGTCCGTGCAGGAAGTGTCGTTCAACGGCCCGTTTCCTGAGCAGGCGACGTTCAAGCTCGAGATTCCCGCCGATCTGCGCGACGATGCCGGCCGCAAACTTGCCAACCACAAACGCTTTCCATTAGTCGTCAAAACCGATGTCGCGCCGCCGCTCGCGAAGTTTCCCGCGCAGTTCGGCATCATCGAGCTGAAGGCCGATCCGACCTTGCCGGTAACGCTGCGCAATGTAGAACCCGTCGTCGCAGGAAAACAGGTGAGCGACATGTCGACCATGCCCGGCGCCGTGCTGCGCGTCGGTGCCGCAAATGCGCGCACCATCGTCGACTGGATGCGCCGCGTGGATCAGTCGCAGCGGGTCGACTACGAAAGAGTCGAGGAAGGTCAGCCGGGAGTGGCGTCGTATGCCGCGGCCGAATCGATATTCGGTAATAAGGAAAAGACGCGCGCCATCAAAGTGCCGAAGCCCAACGGTGCGCGCGCTTTCGAAGTCGTCGGCATTCCGTTGCACACGGCGGGCTTTTACGTGGTCGAGTTGGTCAGTCCGAAGTTGGGCGAGGCGCTGCTTACCGATTCTCGCCGCGACAAACAAAAAGGCGCCAAGCCGGCGGCGAAACTCGAGTACCACGTGTCGACTGCCGCGCTGGTCACCAATCTCGCGGTGCATTTCAAACAGGGCCGCGAGTCGTCGCTGGTGTGGGTGACCGCGCTCGACAGCGGCGCACCCGTCGCCGGCGCGAAAGTGTCGATCCAGGATTGCGACGGCCGCGAGCACTGGAAGGGCGTGACCGATGTCCGCGGCATTGCGCGCGTCAGTAAAACGCTGCCGATGCGCGACACGCTGCCCGATTGCCTGCAGTCCTACGACAAACAATACATGGTGTTCGCGGCGACCAGGGACGACACCAGTTTCGTTTTGTCCAATTGGAACGAAGGCATCTCGCATTGGCGGTTCAATTTGCCCGGTGCCGAATACGACGGGCCGTTCATCGCCACCACAGTGTTCGACCGTACGCTCGTGCGCGCGGGCGAAACCGTGCACATGAAGCATTTATATCGTCAGCACACCCGTGCCGGCTTCCGCTTCGTTGCGAACAGTGCGCTGCCGGCAACTGCCACCATCGAGCACGTCGGCAGCGATCAGAAATACGACGTCGCGTTGAAGTGGGACGCGAAGAACAGCGCCGAATCGACCTGGGCGGTGCCGAAGGATGCGAAGACCGGCGCCTACCGCGTGATCATGCAAGACACGCTGGATGAGGGGCGAGGGAGCCGAGGACATGCTCGCGTAACCGGGACGTTCCGGGTCGAAGAGTTTCGCGTGCCGCTGATGCGCGCATCGATCGAGCCGCCCAGCAAGGCGCTGGTGAATGCCGACAGCGCCGAGCTCAGTGTTCAGGTGAGCTATCTCGCGGGCGGCGGAGCCACCGGCTTGCCGGTGAAACTGCGCGGCGTGGTGCAACCGCGCACAGTCAATTTTCCCGGCTTCGATGACTTCACGTTTTCCAACGGACCGGTGAAGGAAGGTGTGCAGGATGATCGCCGCAACGCGTGGTATCGCGGCGACTACGCGATGGCGGACGGCGATGACGACGCCGGTGTCGATCCCAATTTGACCAGCGGGCAGACGCGACCGCTAAAAAGCGTGGCATTCAATCTCGATGCCGCGGGCGGCGGCAAACCGGTGTTGACATCCATCCCCCTGCAGGACACGCCGCAGGAAGTTGTCGCCGAGTTGGAATACAGCGATCCCAACGGCGAGATTTTGACTGCATCTTCGCGCGTCCCGCTGTGGCCGGCGGACGTCGCCGTAGGTATCAAGGCCGACTCATGGGCGCTCACGAAAGACACACTCAAATTCCAGATCGTCGTGCTGGATCTCACCGGCAAGCCGGTACCGAACGCGGCGGTCACGCTCGATTTGTTCCAGCGCAAAACGTTCTCGCATCGCAAGCGTCTGCTCGGCGGGTTTTATGCGTACCAGAGTGGACGCGAAGTCGTGCGGCTGAAAACCGTGTGCGAAGCGCGCAGCGACGACAAGGGCCGCGTGTTCTGCGAGTTTGCGTCGCCCGTGTCGGGCGAAGTCGTGGTGCAAGCCAACGTGCATGATGCCCAGGGCAGGCTGGCAGCGGTGAACACATCGGTGTGGGTCGCCGGCAGCGGCGACTGGTGGTTCGAGGTTTCCAACGACGATCGCATGGATCTGCTGCCGGAGAAAAAGCGCTACGAGCCGGGCGAGGAAGCGGTGTTCCAGGTGCGCATGCCATTTCGCAAGGCGACTGCACTGGTGAGCGTGGAGCGCGAAGGCGTCATGGATGTGTTCGTCACCGAGCTGTCCGGCAAAGCGCCGGTCGTGAAAGTGCCGATCCGCGGATGGTACGCGCCGAATATTTTCGTCTCGGTGCTTGCGGTGCGTGGCCGCGTCGGTGACGTGCAGCCGACTGCTCTGGTCGATCTCGGCAAGCCGGCATTCAAGATGGGTATGGCGGAGATCAACGTCGGCTGGCGCGCGCACGAGCTCAACGTCAAGGTCACCACGGATCGGCCGGTATATCGAGTGCGCGAGAAAGTCGACGTCGCTGTGCAAGTTACGCGTCTGCTGGATGGCACGCCGCCGCCGAAAGGGTCGGAGGTGATACTGGCAGCGGTGGATGAAGGCTTGCTCGAGCTCGCGCCCAATGACACCTGGAAATTGCTTTCCACGATGATGCAGCGGCGCGGAATCGAAGTGGAAACCGCAACGGCATCCATGCAAGTGGTCGGCAAGCGGCATTACGGTCGCAAGGCGCGCGAAGCCGGCGGCGGTGGTGGACGCCGTGCTGCACGCGAGCTGTTCGACACATTGCTGTACTGGAAAGCGCGGGTGAAGCTCGACGATCAAGGGCGCGCAAACGTGCAGGTGCCGCTCAACGATTCGCTAACGTCGTTCCGCATCGTTGCTATCGCCACCGCCGAGGCTGGGTTATTCGGCACCGGTCAAACGGCGATCCGTTCTTCGCAAGACCTGATGTTGTTCTCCGGTTTGCCGCCATTGGTCCGCGAGCAAGATTCGTTTCGTGCCGGCTTCACTGTGCGCAATGCCGGCGACGTACCGGTGCACGCCGAGGTGGCCGCGACGTACACGCCGGAAGCGAACGCGAAACGCGCGGCGGGAAACGCACTCGAGGCGATCGTTCTGGAGCTGCAGCCCGGCACCTCGCAAGACATCGCGTGGGACGTCAAGGTGCCGCTCAACGTCGACACGCTGCGCTGGGAAATCAAGGCAGTCGCGACGCGCCTCGATGGCGCCACTTCGGGCGACACGATGAAAGCGGTGGAGAAGGTGATCCCCGCGGTCCCGGTCAGCACGTACCAGGCAACGCTCTCGCAACTCGCGGCGCCGCTGTCGTTGAAAGTCGCGATTCCGAGCGCTGCAATTCCCGGCCGCGGCGGTGTGCAAGTCAGTCTGCTGAAGAGCCTGGCCGGCGAGATGGCCGGCGTGCGCGAGTACATGAGTCGTTATCCGTACACCTGCCTGGAGCAGCTGTTGTCGCAGGCAGTCGCGTTGCGCAGTCAGGCGCAGTGGGACGGGGTGATGGCGTCGCTGCCGTCGTATCTGGACCGCGACGGCTTCGCCAAATACTTTCCGATGCTGCAACTCGGCAGCGATGTGCTGACGACGTACATACTCTCGATCGCTGACGAATCCGGCTGGGAGATTCCGGAAGGCTCGCGCAACCGCATGGTCGGCGCTCTCGAACGGTTCACCCAAGGGCAGTTGCAGCGCGAACCGGAATGGCGCGCAGCGGATCTTTCGATCCGCAAGATCGCCGCGCTGCAGGCGCTCGCACGATTCGGTCACAAGCTCGACGACAACGCCTTAGCATCGATCTCGATCGAGCCGAATCTGTGGCCGACCTCTGCGGTCATCGATTGGTACGACCTGCTAAAACGTGCGCCGGATCTGTCCAAGCGCGACGAATACATGACCGGCGCCGAACAGATCCTGCGTTCGCGTTTGAATTTTCAAGGCACGACGATGGGATTTTCCACCGAGCGTTTGGATTATCTCTGGTGGCTGATGATCTCCGGCGACGTGAATGCCAATCGCCTGCTGCTGGCGATGCTGGATCAACCGAAGTGGCGCGAAGATATGCCTCGGCTCGTGCGCGGCAGCCTCGGCCGTCAGGATCGCGGGCATTGGAATACCACGGTTGCCAACGCGTGGGGCGTATTGGCTATCGAAAAATTCGCGGCTGCGTTCGAGACGACACCGGTCACCGGCGAGACGCGCGGCAGTCTGGTGAAGCAGCAGCGCAAGCTCGATTGGAATCAGCAAGCCGACGGCGGCACCTGGATGTTCTCCTGGCCGGCGCAACCAGCCGATCTCAACATCGAGCAGGCAGGCGAGGGAAAACCATGGACCTTGATTCAAAGTCTGGCCGCGATTCCGCTCAAGGATCCGATCTCGTCGGGTTACAAGATCAAACGCAGCGTCGTCCCGATCGAGCAGAAAACTAAGGGCCAATGGACGCGCGGCGATGTGCTGCGCATTCGATTGGATCTAGAAGCGCAGTCGGACATGAGCTGGGTCGTGGTGAACGATCCGGTACCCGGCGGCGCCAGCATTCTCGGCACGGGTCTCGGCCGGGATTCGCAAATTCTCTCGAGCGGCGAGAAAAAACAAGGCTGGGTCTGGCCCGCGTACGAGGAGCGCAAGTTCGATTCGTTTCGCGCTTATTATCGCTTCGTGCCGAAGGGCAGCTGGACGGTCGAATACACGGTACGCTTGAACAATGCCGGCGATTTTTTGCTGCCGCAAACGCGTGTGGAAGCGTTGTATGCACCCGAAATGTTCGGCGAGTTGCCGAACGGCGTGGTGCACGTCGGCAGGTGAGCGTGCGTCGTAGACGACTGCCACGCAGACATTCAGGACCGCTCGTGAGCAGACGATTGCTATGGCTTGCCGTGCTGCTGCCTGCGCTGTGCGTCGCGGCGCCGAGCTACGATAAGGTCCGGCACGACTACGTTTCCACCGAAGGCGTGTTGCTCGACCGCGATGGCCAGCCCATTCACGAGCTGCGACTCGATCGGCAAGGGCGCCGCCTCCCCTGGGTGGAGCTGGCGGACATCTCGCCGGCTTTCGTCGAAGCGGTCATCCGCGCGGAGGATAAGCGCTTCTACGAACACGGCGGTGTCGACTGGCTTGCGCTCAGCGACGCGGCGCTCGACACGCTGTTTTCGTCCAAACCACGCGGTGCCAGCACGCTGTCGATGCAAGTGGCCGCCATGCTCGAGCAAAATTTGCGTGCGCGCCGCGACCATCGCACGTTCGGACAAAAGTGGGATCAGATCAAAGCCGCCCGCGCGCTGGAACAGAGCTGGACCAAGCGTCAGATCCTCGAAGCGTATCTGAACCTGTCGACGTTTCGCGGCGAGCTGCAAGGCATATCGACCGCTTCGCGCGCGTTGTTCGGCAAACAGCCGGCGGGATTGGACGAGCCGGAATCCGTGCTGTTGTCGGTGCTGCTGCGCGGACCGAATGCGCCGGTCGACACTGTAATCAAGCGTGCATGCGCGTTGGCGAAAACCTTGTCCGCTTCGCGCAGCTGCGATGGCATCGAACGGCTTGCGCGTACGGCGCTGGCTTCGCCGCAGGAGCTGCGCGCTTCGGTGACGTTGGCACCGCACGTGGCGCGCGCTCTTCTGACGCCATCGAACCGCCGTGTGCAATCGACGCTCGACTCAGCGCTGCAGGCGTTCGTCCTCGATGCACTCAACCGCCAGCTCGCATCGCTGCAAGCGCAGCATGTGGCCGACGCGGCTGTGCTGGTCGTCGATAATGCGACCGGAGAGGTCTTGGCCTATGTCGGCAACTCAGGCACATCGTCGAGTGCGATCTATGTCGACGGCGTACGCGCCCCGCGACAGGCCGGCTCGACGTTGAAGCCGTTTCTCTATGAGCTCGCGATCGAGGACCGCATCCTCACCGCCGCCTCGCTGCTGGACGATTCGCCGGTGAATCTCGAAACGGCCGGCGGTTTATACGTGCCGCAGGACTACGATCACGACTTCAAAGGACTGGTCACTCTGCGCACCGCATTGTCGGGATCGCTGAACGTGCCTGCCGTGCGCACGTTGAGCATCGTCGGCCCGGAGATGTTCGTCGATCGCTTGCGCGCGCTCGGTCTCGACACGATCACGCACGACGGCGACTACTACGGCTACTCCCTGGCGCTCGGCTCGGCAGAAGTCAATCTGTGGTCGTTGACCAACGCGTATCGCACACTCGCCAACGGCGGCAACGCCAGTGCATTGACCTTGATCCCGGAAAGCAAAACGCCGCCGCATCGCGTGCTCGATCGAGCCGCGAGTGCCATCGTCGCCGACATTCTTTCCGACCGGCTCGCACGCAGCATCAGTTTCGGTCT
>JBBRGM010000012.1:0-24740 GCA_038240725.1 Burkholderiales bacterium
CAGCAGGCCGGTTGCATTGCTCCAACCGACTTCGGAAGCGACGAATTCGAGCGACTTGCCTGCCTTCGTTGCCGGCGTGTCGACGGATTCGATGAATGCATTGACATCGGCTGAATAGGATTTTTCCGGCGTGTGGTAGTACGGATGAAAATCGCCCCAGTCGAACAAATCGAATACGCCCGGCATGGCGACCAGCTGCGAGATAAATTTTTTCTTCTCACCGGTAAAGCTCGCGTTGATCACCGGGGCAGCCATCTGCGCGCTCGGATTGCCTTTTTTCAACGCCGGGTAGGTAGCCTTCATCAGATCGAAATACTGCTGCGCCGAAACCTTTCTGGTGTCCGGCTCATTGCCGAGCTCGAAGATTACGTTTTTCGGATTGGCCGCCGCAATCGCTTCTACGTACCCAGGCCACTGCTTCATCGTCGGGTCGTTCACGTCGTACGGAAAGCCGGAAAGTAAAAGTACGACGTCCATTCCCGCTGCTACAGCGGAGTCGACGGTGGCCTGCGTGATCGCGTTGGCGTTATTTTTTCCAGGATAGACGCCGGTCTTCGCGTACAGCCCGTAAAACGAATTGATGCGAATTACTTTCGCACCGGTCTGCTGGAACATCGGCCCCACCCAGCTATAGATGAACGGGTGAATGTTGAAGCCGTACTGCGCCTGGCCGGAGACGCCGCTGTTGATCTTTTTGCCGGGCGAAGCCTGACCTGACGCGCTGACGGTTGCCTTTACCGGCTCGCCGCTCGGCCGGATGACGCTATCGGCAGCGGCCTTGGCATTCGCCTCGGCCGGCTTCGCTTTGTCAGCGGGTTTAGCTTTGTTATCGCCGCTCGGTTTGGCGTCGTCATCGCCACCCATGAGATCGCGCACGTCTTGCAGCAGTTTCTGCGCTTTCTCCAGATCGGACGCGCCATCGGCGGCCAACGCTGCGGCGCCGTGCATGGTTGCCCAGCCGGCTACGATGCAAACTGCCAGGGCTCTTCGGCTTTTGAACGACACGTTGGTCTCCTGCGTGAGGATTACTTCAGAACCCAATGGCGAACGCGCCGCGCATCGAGACGCGGCGGCGCGTTCGTGGTCAGTTACTTGATGAGGCGGCGAACGGAGATCAAGCCGAGCAGACCGAGGCCCAGCCAGGCAGCACTTGCAGGTTCGGGAACGGCTGTGATCGAGCCGCTGGCGACGTCCGCCGAAACCTGCGTGGCCCCGCAGCAGAAAAATTCCGGGAAGGCGCCGTCGAGCAGCGCTGCTGTCCCGCCGCCATTGGTCAGCGTCCTGGTGAGTAGCGACAGCGTCGCGCTGTGATCGGGAACTGAGCCGAGCAGAAACGAGAACAGGTCGGTGCCCGGATCGGTGCCGGCGCTGCGCGATGCGCTCGCAACGCACGGCGAGCCGCCGCAGTCGGTTGTCGTCGGTGCGAAATGGAAGTCGACACCGGACGGGTCATCGCCTTTGACCACGATGTCCCAGTCGGTGATGGCGTGGGTGTCTGAGTCGTAGCTGAAGGTACCGGTACCGGTGACCGTTACGGCGATACTCGGATCGACGAAGGTCGCATTTTGTAATGCCCACGTCAGCAAAGTCGCGTGACCGGGGATCGAGAACAGCGACAAACACAAACTCGCAGCCGCGATCGCTGCAACCCTACTCTTGTTCAGTCTCATTTTATCTGCTCCATGATGATCTCCCCTCGGGTGCGAACGTGTGGCGGTTGAAATCGTATCGCGCTGCTGAAATCGTATCGCGGTGCGGCCGGACGTAAGCTTGGGTCGGACGTAAGCTTGCGCTTCGCGGCGTGCATTTCGGTCATCGCAATCGCTGCATGACGACAAGTCGCACTCCCGCCGAGGCAGTCTACTGTAAGGGCTAAGCGATAGCGATGGCGTTAGGACAGAGCCCGCAGAGAAGAGTTTCTGCAGCTTGCCGCTCGGTCCCTACAAACGGCGGCGTGATTGTGCGGCCTCTCATGTCCCTTCCGCCTGCGTGCAGCGATGGGCATCTCGTTTGCTTACATTTCGCGTACATTCGGATTCGTAGAACGCAGGAGCAGTCACCATGTACGTCGAAACATGTACGTCGAAACGCTGAGGCTCGTATCCGGTCTGGATCTCCGCAGACCCGCCGCCGCGCTCCCCGCGCGGCTCGACCAGCTATTTCATTCGCTCGCAGCGCCCGACTGCAACGTCGAGTCGCTCGAGAATCAGATCTGGCAACTATGGATGCACCACCCGCATCGCCGCGCTGCGCAGGCGCTCGAGCGCACCGCGATCGATATCGCCGGCCAGTGTTACGACGTCGCCGAGACGCGTCTGACTGCGCTGCTGCGTGCATGCCCCAACTTCGCCGAGGCCTGGAACAAGCGGGCGACGCTGTACTACCTGCAGGAGCGCGACGAAGAAAGCGTGCGCGACATCCACCGGACGCTCGAGCTGGAGCCGCGCCATTTCGGCGCGCTCTGCGGTCTCGCGGAAATCCTGCGCAGCGCCGGCGACCTGGATGGCGCGGTGTTCGTGTTCTCCACCGCGCTGCGCGTGCATCCGCATCTGCTGGCGGCACGTCACGCGATCGATGAGCTGCAGGGCGGCGCACCGCCGACCTTGCAGTAGCCGGTGGCCGCGATTAGATCGTTTGGCATATCGCCAGGCGTTTGGTGATTTCGTATTCTGCAATCGCGGTCGGATGCTCGATCGCCCTTTGATGCAACGAGCTGGATTAACTTTGCAAGTGAGACAGTCATGAACTTCGTCGGCTTCGGTATCGCATTAATGATCGTATCTTCGGCCACCCCGTTGGCTTTGCCCTTGGGTATCTGCGGCGCGACTTTTGTCGTCGTCGGATTCATGCGGGCGTCGCTACCGCCCAAGCGCCTCGGCCGTTAGCCGCGCCTCAGCGCGACACAAATCTCAGCGTTATTCCTCGCTCAGCGTGCCTGTCGGCGCGCCGAGAAATCCGTCAGGCCCCAGTCAGTGCGCCAAAATCGGTAAGGCGTCGATCACGGCGCCAAGCAAGCTATCCGGGAAATCTATCCGATGCCGATAGCTGTGCTCTAGAACGCCGGTCCCGATTCGCTGTCCCTTCCTAGAGCCCTGGTAAATTCGCAGTCCGCCGCATGCGCCGACCATGCCCATCGAGCGACCTGAATTTTTCCGCCAAGCTGCTCCCGTTAATCCATCGAGATCTCTATGAGCGAACGCGTGGCCGTCGTGTCGGGCGGCAATAAAGGAATCGGCCTGGAAATATGCCGGCAGCTCGCGGGCACCGGTGTCAACGTCGTGCTGACTGCGCGCAATGCGGACCGCGGCACGCGGGCGGCGAAAGCGCTTCAGCGCGAGGGTTTAAACGTTATCTATCATCCGCTCGAGGTCACCAGTCCCGATGCGATTGGCACGCTGGCCGATTACATGACGCGCAGTCACGGGCGCTGCGACATTCTGGTCAACAACGCCGGGATCGCATTAAAGGGGAGTGCCGCCAGCCTGCTGCAAACGAAGATTGAGGATTTCGAAACCACGCTCGCAACGAATTTCTACGCTCCGCTGCGCCTTTGCCAAGCGCTGGTCCCGCTCATGCGCAAACGCGGCTACGGCCGCGTCGTCAATCTTTCCAGCGGCATGGGGCAACTGGATGAAATGTCCGACGGTTGGGCGGCATATCGCGTATCGAAGACCGCACTGAACGCGCTGACTCGCATGGTTGCGGACGCCACCAGGGGCGAGGGTATTCTAGTGAACAGCGTCTGTCCGGGCTGGGTGCGCACCGACATGGGCGGCAGCAGTGCAACGCGCGGCGTCGAGAAGGGCGCACAGACCGCGGTGTGGCTGGCGAGCTTGCCCGATGATGGTCCCACCGGCGGGTTCTTCCGCGATCGCCAGCCGATTCCGTGGTGAGCGAGTTGCACGAGCGCGGACAGTCATTGGCGCCGCACGACGGACCCGCTGCGCCGTTCGCGGCATTCCGTTAGCGCAATCGAGCCTCGATCGTGGATCGTTCTACGCGGACACTGACCAATCTAATGCTCGCGTTCCCGCAGCAGGGCACGCTGGAGTGGATCGGCTTGCGTCCGCAGCGCCGCGCACCGATGCAATCGGTCGATTCGGCAGAAATTATCGCCGACTGTGGGTTATCGGGTGACCATCGCGCGGCGCGTAGCGACGGCAACCGCCAGGTCACCCTGATCCAGCGCGAGCATCTCGTCACCCTCGCCAGGTCGCTCGGACGTGCCGGTATCGATCCCGCTTTAGTCAGGCGCAATCTGGTCGTCTCCGGAATCGATCTCGCCGCGTTGTTGCAAGGCGAGTTCGCGATCGGCGAGGTCATTCTTGTCGGCTCCGGTGCGTGCGCGCCGTGCGCACGCATGGATGCGGCGCTCGGCCCCGGCGGACGCAACGCGATGCGCGGACGCGGCGGCATTACCGTTCGCGTGATACGAGGCGGCGTCGTGCGATTGGACGATCGGGTTGTGCTGGAAAAATAATACCGATCGCGCGCGCTGCATCCGGCATTCTCGCCGATATAGAATGCGTTTCGTTTAGTCCGCGTAGCTTTCCTGGGATTTGCCATTACAAACTCTGCATTGACGCAGGACTGGATTCGGCAGCGCCTGCACGAGCACAGCACCGCGATCGTTGACGATCCGGACCTGCCGCGCTATCGACATGCACCGGACCGCGACATCGTTTCCGCGGCGGTACTGGTGCCGCTGGTCAATCGTCCGCTGGGCTTGAGCGTGTTGCTCACGCAGCGTACGGCGCATCTGTACGACCACGCAGGGCAGATCAGCTTCCCTGGCGGCCGCGTCGACGAAGGCGATGAAGATCGTGTCGCGACCGCGTTGCGCGAGGCCGAAGAGGAAACCGGGTTGCCGCGCTCGGCCGTAACGATCGTCGGCAGCTTGCCGGACTACGATATTCCCACCGGATTTCGCGTCACCCCGATCGTCGGCTGGATCGAGCCGCCGTTCGAGCTCGCGCCCGATTCGTTCGAAGTCGCGGAAGTATTCGAAGTGCCGTTGGCGTTTTTTCTCGACGCCGCAAATCACCAGCGCCACAGCGCCGAGATTAAAGGCAGGCACCGGCATTTCTACGCGATGCCGTACGAAGGCCGCAACATCTGGGGCGCGACCGCGGGCATGCTGTACACGTTGTATCAAGTGCTGCATGTCGAAGCATGACCCGCATGCGATCGCATCCGCGTCTGTCGATGGCGGCGAACGCATGGCGATAATCGACTAGCCGCACCTGTCTGAGCAAGCGCATGGCGAAAGACAAAACCCCGGTTTCACCCGCCGTTCGCGAGCTCCGCGCGGCGCGGGTCGAATTCACCGACCATCTGTACACCTACGAAGACAAGGGGGGCACCGAAGTCTCCGCGCGCGAGCTGGGTGTCGATGAGCACAGCGTGATCAAGACGCTGGTCATGCAGGACGATTCGCAGGCGCCGCTGGTGGTGCTGATGCACGGGGACAAACACGTATCGACCAAAGAACTGGCGCGAGTGATCGGGGTGAAGACCATTTCGCCGTGCTCGCCCGATGCTGCCCAGCGGCACACCGGCTACATCGTCGGCGGCACCTCGCCGTTCGGTACGCGCCGCAAGCTGCCCGTGTTCATGGAGCGTACCATCCTCGAGCTGCCGCGCATCTACATCAACGGGGGCAAGCGGGGGTATCTGGTAGGCTTGATCCCCGCCGACGCGGTGCGGCTGCTGCAGCCGCAGCTGGTGTCGGTGGCGGTAGCAAAGTAGCCCTTCGGCATACAGGCGGGACTCATCCTGCCGTTAATCAGGCATGCCGATAACAGGCGCGCCCGCCAGCAGGCAGTTCGATTCCTACAAAGCGATAGCGCAACGTTCGGGCCGGAAACCGGGCGTGCACCAGGAGAATGACGCATGGGAGAGCAGAGGCATCAAGACGAGCTGGCAATGTTGCGAACCAAAATCGAAATGCTGATGTCCGAGCGGCGCAATCTGTTGCGTGCGAGCGGCGCCGCGGCGGTCTTCGTGGCCAAGCTCGATAGCCACGCCCTGCCCGAATCGACCTACGAGGCGGCCGACGTTCTGGCGGCCGCTCTCAGCGATTTATCCGAGGAAACGCTGCGCGACGCGATCGAATTGGTCCGCAAGGAAGAGGGCGCCATCGTCCGGATTCGTGCCGAGGATGATCTCGACAGCTGATCGCGCGACCGCGCGATGAGCAAGCAAGCCCAGCGCGCGCCGGCGTGATGAGCGAGCAAACGCGGCGTCCCTGCACTGCACTGATTCTCACCGGCGGCGGCGCGCGCGCAGCGTATCAAGTCGGCGTGTTGCGCGCGGTAGCATCCCTGCTGGCCCCCGGTTCGCCGAGTCCGTTTCCGATTATCTGCGGCACTTCCGCCGGTGCGATCAACGCCGCGGTGGTTGCCTCCGGCGCGCAGGACTTCCGCCGCACGGTGCATCGGCTCGCGCGCGTTTGGAAAGAGTTTCGCACCCATCAGGTTTATCGCTCGGATGGTTTGGCCGTCGCGCGGACCGGCGCGCGCTGGCTCGGCGCCATGTTTCTAGGCGGGCTCGGCCGCAACAATCCGACCTCGCTGCTCGATAACACGCCGTTGGAAGAATTGCTGGGAACGATGCTGCATTTCGATGGCATTCAGAAATCCATCGACGCCGGCTATCTCAACGCGCTCAGCATTACGGCATCGGGTTATACCTCGGGCGAATCGGTCAGCTTCTGTCAGGGCGCGCCGAATCTTTCCGGCTGGCGACGCGCGCGCCGAGTCGGCTTGTTCACGGAGATCGGCCTCGATCATCTGATGGCGTCCTCGGCGTTGCCGTTTATCTTTCCGGCGCGGCATCTGCACCGCGAATACTTCGGCGATGGATCGATGCGACAGATCGCACCGCTCAGTCCAGCACTGCATCTGGGCGCCGAGCGACTGCTGGTCATCGGCACCGGCCGCTCCGGCACGCAAGCGGAGACGCGTGTGAAGACGGTGGTTTATCCCTCGCTCGCGCAGATTGCCGGTCACGCGTTGAACAGCATCTTTCTCGACCAGCTCGAGACCGACCTCGAGCGCCTCACTCGTATCAATCAAACCATCAGCATGATCCCGGTCGAGCTGCAGCAGCAATCCGGTTTCGCGCTGCGTCGAGTCGAGGTGCTGACGATCTTACCGAGCCAGCCGCTGGAGACGATTGCAGCTCGGCACACGCGCGCGCTGCCGCGACCGATCCGGTTTTTATTTCGCGGCATCGGCGCGATGGGCCGCTCCGGCTCGAACCTATCCAGTTATTTGCTGTTCGAGCGTCCGTACACGCGCGCGCTCATGCGCCTGGGCTACGAGGACGCACTCAAGCGTCGCGACGAGCTGTTGCAGTTCATCCAGCCCGCTACGTAGCGCTTCATTACTGCGGTGATTCATTCTCGGTCGGCGCGCGTCGAGCGCGCTCCTTTGGTGCGATCCGCAGCGGCATGCGCGCCGCAGCAGTGCGCCATTCATGCGCGCACGATCCCGCTTCGCTGCGCTTCAAGCACTTGCGACGCGCGATCGGTTGGCATGCGAGTTGCGAAACCGGCTCGCAGAGCGGCGCGCACAGACAGCGACGCTGCTCTCTCGTTGTTGGCTAGGGTTCCGGATTCGGCGACGCTTCGATAACACGAAATCAGCGCGCGTATGCTGCGCGGTGTATGGATTGCGTGCTCGAGCATCGACCGCATCGACTGGTCCGAGAGCTGACGGTCCCGCTCGTCGCGGGGCTCCACGGAGGGATAAAAGCCCGGGAGGCCGAACGCGCACGCGTGGTCTTCTCTATCCAGCCCGCACAGGAGCTCTGTATGAATGCATCGCGTTTGCTTCCCTTCGTCGACGCTGAGGCGCTCGCGCTCGAATTTGCGTATCAGCGTTCGATCGATCCGAAGTTTCGCGCCAGTGCGCGCGCGCGTGGCTAGCCATGCAATTCTTCGTCGCTCCGCAACGTCCGCAGCGCCCGAGCCTGTGGTCGATTCGCGCAGCGATCAGTCAGCGTACCTACTGGGCCTTGGCGGTGCTGGGGCTGGTCGTGCCGCTCGCGTGCTGGTGGATTTTCTCGTCGCAAGGCTGGGTCTCGAAAGTTTTTCTGCCAGGCCCGGTCGACGTTTTTCATCGCGCGGTGCGCTGGGCCGCCGAAGACAATCTGCTCGGCGACACCGGCATCAGCATCTACCGTGTCACCGTCGGCTGGCTGCTGTCGGCGGTGATTGCCGTGCCGATCGGATTGCTGATCGGCACGTTTCGGCCGGTGCAGGCGCTGCTCGAGCCGCTCACCGATTTCATCCGCTACATGCCGGCGGTGGCGTTCATTCCGCTGGTGATGTTGTGGATCGGCATCGACGAAGGTTCCAAAATCGCGATCATCTTCATCGGCACGTTCTTCCAGATGGTGTTGATGGTGGCCGAAGATGTGCGGCGCGTACCGACGACGCAGATCGAGGCGGCGCAAACGATGGGCGCCACACGCAGCGAAATCATCGAGCTCGTGCTGTTGCCCGCGGCGAAACCGGCGCTGCTCGACACCTTGCGCATTACGATGGGGTGGGCCTGGACCTATCTCGTCGTTGCCGAGCTGGTCGCGGCGAATTCCGGGTTGGGCTACGCGATCCTGCGCGCGCAGCGCTATCTGCAGACCGATAAGATCTTCGCCGGCATCATCATCATCGGCTTGATCGGCTTGATCACCGATCAGTTGTTTCGCTTTTTGCACCGCACCGCATTTCCCTACATGCATCTGAAACGATGAGCCGCACAGCCAAGATCAGCGCGCGCGGACTGTGCAAGACATTCGGCGAGACGCCGCGCCAGGTGACCGCGTTGCAGAACATCGATCTCGACGTCTACGAGAACGAGTTCGTGACATTGGTCGGCGCGTCGGGCTGCGGCAAGTCGACGTTGCTGCGAATCATCGCCGGCCTCGAGCATCACTCCGGCGGTGCGCTCATGGTTGCCGGCAAGCCGGTGCGCGGGCCGGGCGTCGATCGTGCGATGGTGTTTCAGCATTACAGCTTGTATGCGTGGCTCACCGTGATGCAGAACATCAAATTCTGCCGGCGTTTGAAAGTGGGGCGTCAAGATCTCACCACCAACGACGTGGAAGTCGCTTCCGGCCGCGCGGACACATTACTCAATCTGATGGGATTGCCGAAGGTGGCGGATGCGTGGCCCAATCAGTTATCCGGCGGCATGCAGCAGCGCGTGGCGATCGCTCGCGCATTGATGCCGCGGCCGGAAGTGCTGCTGATGGACGAACCGTTCGGCGCGCTCGACGCGCAGACGCGCGAGGTCATGCACGACCTGATCCTGCATGTATTCCGGCTGGAGCGCACCACGATCGTGTTCGTCACGCATGACGTCGAGGAAGCGATTTATCTCGGGCAGCGCGTAGTCGTGCTGGCGCCGAATCCCGGCCGCATCGACAGCGTCCATGAAGTGCCGCTGCCGACGCAGCGAACGCAGGACATGAAGCACCGGCCGGAATTTCTCGAATTGAAACGCGACATCGTTGCACGGATTCGCGAGACCTCCGGGATGAAAACCGATCTCGAGCTTCTGGAAAAATTGAGCGCCACCGCGTAGGACAGCGAACCCCAACGATATGGATCGAGCGATGCAGCGAGACACCGGCGCGCAACTTCTCTGGGATGAAACGATGCCGGGCGGCACGCAGTGGTCCGGCGTGCTCCGCCGCGGCGTGACCTTGCGGCTGGAGGCACTGCTGGCGGGCGCCAACGCGTCGGCGTTGTTCTACAACTACGACGACAAGATCGAACGCTACAACATGCCCGACACGCTGAAGGCGCAGCACACTGCGTTTCTGACCGCGGGCCACGTCTGCTATTCCGACATGGGTCGCGTGCTGTGCTCGATAACCGCCGACAGCGCGGGCTGGAACGACACCTTCTGCGGTGCAAGCGACGATGCCCTGCTGCTGAAGAAATACGGCGTTAAGCGTTTTCAAGAGCATCGCAACGCCATGCATCGAAGCGCACGCGAAGGATTTTTGAAAGAGTTGAGCAAGTGGGGGCTGGGCACACGCGACATCGGCGCCAACATTAACTTCTTCAGCAAGGTGACCGCCAATGCGAACGGTGCGCTGACGTTTCATCCCGAGCATGCACATGCCGGAGACTTCGTCGAGCTTCGCTTCGAGATGAACGTGCTGATGGTGCTGTCGACCAGCGTGCACCCACTGGATTCGACTCCGACGTTTGCGCCGAAGCCGGTACGGCTGGCGGCATGGCGATCCGGCGTCGTGCCGGCGGACGATCGCTGCCGCAACTCGTGCGCGGAAAATCAACGCGGTTTCGTCAATACCGAGCGCTACTTCGGCGCATGAGAAAATTTAGCGCGAGCGCGCAGCCGAGCGCAGAGAAGAGAACGTGATGCCGGAATTCGTGCAAAGCAAATTGGACCCCGCGGCGGCACTGATCGACGAGATTTGCGCTGCGGGCGAGCCATGGAGTCGGACGATCCGCTGCGGTCAGACGTTTCGTATCCTCGATCTGGAAGGCAATCAAGCCGTCGATACGCTGTTCTACAACGCCAACGACACCGAAGAACGCTACAGCGCGGTCGATACGATCCGGCATCAAAGCAATCTCTACTTGAGCACAGGCACGCAGCTGATATCGAACGACGGCAACGCGCTGCTGACCATCGTCGCGGATACGTGCGGCCGTCACGATACGCTGGGCGGTGCCTGCGCAACCGAGAGCAACACCGTGCGCTACGCCATGGAAAAGCGGTTCATGCATGCGTGCCGCGATAATTTTTGCGCCGAGCTCGCCCATCATCCCGAATACGGCATGGACAAGCGCGACATCGCGCACAACATCAACTTCTTCATGAACGTGCCGGTCACCGCATCGGGCGGCCTGACGTTTCAGGACGGCATTTCGGCGCCGGGAAAATACGTGGAGATGCGCGCCGAGATGGATGTTCTATGCGTGATCTCGAACTGTCCGCAATTGAACAATCCGTGCAATGCCTATAACCCGACGCCGATCCGATTGCTGATCTGGGATTGACGGGGCGCGCTACTTGTCTGGCCTGCCGGCGACGCACGCACGGAATCTTGAAATAGGTTCTTAGATGTTCAGCAAGGTTCTCGTTGCCAACCGCGGCGCTATCGCCTGCCGCATCATGCGCACCTTGGGTCGCATGGGCATCGCGTCGGTTGCGGTGTATTCGGAAGCCGACCGGCACTCACTGCACGTAAGCGCCGCGGACGAAGCGATTTGCATCGGTACCGGATCTGCAGCCGACAGTTATCTGCGCGCCGATCGGATTCTCGACGCCGCCCGCGGCACGGGTGCGCAGGCGATTCATCCGGGCTATGGATTTCTGTCCGAGAACGCCGAATTCGCGCAGGCATGCGCAGATGCGGACATCGTGTTCGTCGGGCCGACGCCGGAACAAATGCGCAAGTTCGGCCTCAAGCACACCGCACGCGAGATCGCGCAGACCCATTCAGTGCCATTGCTGCCGGGGTCCACGCTGTTGGCCGACGTCTGGCAGGCACGCAGCGAAGCGTCGCGCATCGGCTTTCCCGTCATGCTGAAGAGCACTGCGGGCGGCGGCGGCATCGGCATGCGCCTGGTTGCCGATGCGGACGATCTGGTCGCCGCGTTCGTCTCGGTCGAGCGCCTTGCGCGCGCGAACTTCAACGATGTCGGCATCTATCTCGAGCGCTACGTCGAGCAAGCGCGCCATATCGAAGTGCAGATCTTCGGCGACGGACGCGGCGGGGTGATCGCACTGGGCGAGCGCGACTGCTCGGTGCAGCGCCGTCACCAAAAGGTGATCGAAGAAACGCCGGCGCCGCATCTTGCCGGTGCAACGCGCAGAAGCTTGCTCGACACCGCGATACGGCTCGGCGAAGGCGTGCAGTATGCCTCGGCCGGTACGGTCGAGTTCCTGCTCGACGATGCAACCGGCGCGTTCTACTTTCTCGAGGTGAACACGCGCTTGCAGGTCGAGCACGGTGTCACCGAGGAAGTCACCGGCATCGACATCGTGCAGTGGATGGTCCAGCAAGCTGCCGGCGAATTGCCGCCGCTCGCCGATCTCGCTGTGCGCCCGCGCGGCAGCGCGATTCAAGTTCGTTTGTACGCCGAGAATCCCAGCCGCGATTTTCAGCCCTGCAGCGGACTGCTGACCGAAGTCGCGTTTCCCGCTGAAGTGCGCGTCGAAACCTGGGTGGAAACCGGAAGCGAGGTGCCGGTGTTCTACGATCCGATGCTCGCCAAGCTCATCGTCAAAGGGGCGACGCGCAGCGACGCGCTGCGGAAATTGCAGGATGCGCTGGCACACACGCGGTTGGCCGGCATTCAAACCAATCTCGAATATCTGCGTGAAGTCATTGCCGGACCGATCTTCGCAGCCGGCCGTGCGACGACGCATTACCTGCAGGATTTCGAGTTCCACAATTATAGCGTCGAGGTGCTCGAGCCCGGCGTGCAATCGACTATTCAGGATTGGCCCGGCCGGCTGGGTTATTGGAACGTTGGTGTGCCGCCGTCCGGTCCGATGGATGCGCTGGCATTTCGCCTCGCCAATCGGCTGGTGGAAAACGCAGCGAGCGCAGCCGCGCTCGAATGCACCGTCAGCGGACCGGCACTCAAGTTTCATTGCGAGGCGGTGATCGCAGTTTGCGGCGCCGACATGGGTGCCACACTCGACGGTGTGCCGATCGCGCTGTGGACGACGCACGCAGTGAAGGCGGGATCGGTGCTCGAGCTGGGGACGGTGCGCGGTGCCGGTCTGCGCACGTACCTCGCTGTTGCCGGTGGATTCGTCGTGCCGGATTATCTCGGCAGCAAAGCGACGTTTACGCTCGGCCGTTTCGGCGGACACGCAGGTCGCGTTCTGCGCACCGGCGATATGCTGCAGCTCACGCTCAACGCGTCGGATCTGATCGCGGGCGAGTCGCTTGCGCCCGCGCTGATTCCGCACTATGCAAACGAGTGGGACGTGGCGGTGCTGTACGGTCCGCACGGCGCGCCGGATTTTTTCACTGCGAGCGACATCGACACGCTGTTCGCGACGCAGTGGGAAGTGCACTACAACTCCAGCCGGACCGGCGTGCGTCTGATCGGACCGAAACCGCAGTGGGCGCGCAGCGATGGCGGCGAGGCCGGCCTGCATCCTTCCAACATTCACGACAACGCCTACGCTATCGGTGCGCTGGATTTCACCGGCGACATGCCGGTCATTCTCGGTCCCGATGGGCCGAGCCTCGGCGGCTTCGTTTGTCCGGCAGTGATCGTCAACGCGGAGCTGTGGAAACTCGGGCAGCTCAAGCCGGGCGACCAGATCCGCTTTCACGCGGTGGATCGCGATTGGGCTGCGGCCGCGCAATCGTTGGCGGAGCGCACCTTGGAAACGCTGATGCCGCCCGCTCTGCCGATCGCACCGACGCGCAGCGAGCGAATGCCGCGAGGCAGCGCGATTCTGTTTCGTCAGGCAGGCAATGCGCAGCGCCCCGAGGTTACATATCGTCAGGCAGGCGATCGTTATCTGCTCGTAGAGTATGGTCCGCTCAAGCTCGATCTCAGCCTGCGGATGCGTGTGCACGCGTTGATGTGCCGGCTCGAGCAGGATGCCGTGGCCGGCATTCTCGAGCTGACTCCGGGTATTCGCTCGCTGCAGGTGCATTTCGACGATGCTCAGCTCCCGCTGGCGCGACTGCTCGACCTGCTGACGAGCGCGGAAGCGAAGCTGCCCGACGTCGACGCTATGCAGGTGCCCTCGCGCGTGGTGCATCTGCCGCTGTCGTGGGACGATTCGGCGACGCGCCTAGCAATTGAAAAGTACAGCACGACCGTGCGCAAGGATGCGCCGTGGTGTCCCAGCAATATCGAGTTCATCCGCCGCATCAACGGGCTCGATTCGATCGGGCAGGTGCGCGACATCGTGTTCGGCGCGAGCTACCTCGTGCTCGGATTGGGCGACGTGTATCTGGGCGCGCCGGTTGCGACGCCGGTCGATCCGCGTCATCGTCTGGTCACCACCAAATACAATCCCGCGCGCACCTGGACACCGGAGAACGCGGTGGGCATCGGCGGCGCTTATCTATGCGTCTACGGCATGGAAGGGCCCGGCGGCTATCAGTTCGTCGGCCGCACCGTGCAGATGTGGAATCCGTGGCGCACCACCGCAGATTTTCAGCCCGGCAAACCGTGGCTGCTGCGCTTCTTCGATCAGATTCGTTTCTATCCGGTCAGAGAAGACGAGCTCCTGCGGCTGCGCGAAGATTTTCCACTCGGCCGCTTTCGACTGCGCACCGAGGAAACGCACTTTAACCTCGCGCAGCACAACCAATTTCTGCGCGAAAACGCGCGATCCATCGCCGCGTTCAAGCGCACGCAACAGGCCGCCTTCGACGCCGAGCGCAAGCGCTGGCGAATCGCGGGGCAAGCCGAGCCCGACAGCGATGTCGCGGGTTCTGCACCCGAATCGGCGATCGAGCCGAGTCTGCCGCTCAATATGCGCCGCGTAAATGCGCATATCGCCGGCAATGTCTGGAAAGTGCTGGTGCAGATCGGCGATCGCGTCGCCGCCGGCGATGCACTGGTGGTGCTGGAATCGATGAAAATGGAGATCAGCATCGGTGCACCCTGCGCGGGGACGGTGCGCGAGGTGTTGTGTCAGGAAGGCCGCGCCGTCGCTGCAGGCCAGAGTGTATTGGTGCTGGAGATCGAAGCGGCCAGCTCCGATGCGGCGCGAATGTCCGCGGAGGCGGCGGCAATTTAATTGCCGGTCGCCGCCGGCGTAATCGCGCAGCAGTTCACTTGCGCCTGTCATGGGCTGCGACTATGCTGCAAACGCACCCCCCGGTGATGTGCTCAGTGATGTGAGTGGCAAGGCGCAACCACAATAATTGATTAGGAGACTTCAATGGCTTCATCTTCACCTGCGGGGGAACACTCCCTCGAAGCGGTCGAATCGGAAATCGATCACGCACTCGGCAGTGAGTACGAGCATCAGCCAGTGCCGGCCAGCGCGCGTCGCAGTACGTTTTCGGTGTCCATGGTCTGGATCGGATTTCCGATGATCATCACCGGAGCGATGACCGGCTCCATCATGGTCGCCGGCATGGGATTTCAGCGCGCGCTGTGGGCAATGATCATCGGCAACTTGATGATGTTCGGCTACGTTGGCGCCCTCGGTCTGCTCGGCACCAAGCGCGGTATGAACTTCGCGCTGTTGTCCAGCACCGTGTTCGGCCGCCGCGGCTACATCTTTTCATCTGCGCTGCTGGCAACGCTGCTCCTTGGCTGGTACGCCGTGCAAACCGGCATCACCGGCAATCTGATCCACACCGCCTATGACGTGAATTACCTGCTGATGACGATCATCGCCGGGGTGATTTATTTCGGCATCACGTTCGTCGGCATTCGCGGCCTGCACTGGATCGGCATCATCTCGGTGCCGATGTTCGTCATTCTCGGCGGCTGGGTCGCGCTCGACAGCGCTTCGCACGTGGGCTGGGGTGCGGTGGTTTCCTATCCGGGCGTCAAGCCCGACATGCCGATGGCTTTCGGCATCGGCCTGACCATCGTGCTCACGTTGTTCATCGATGCCGGCACGGTAACGGCGGATTTCAACCGCTGGGCGAAAGACGGTAAGGGCTCGCTGATCGCCACGTTCTGCGCGTTTCCGTTCGCCAATTTGTTCGCGATGCTGGTCGGCGGCATCATGACCGCCGCGCTCGCCTTGCCCGATCCGCAGCCGTTCGGTTCGGACAACATGTTCGGCTACCTGCTTGCGCAGAACATGTCATGG
Source organism: Burkholderiales bacterium (assembly GCA_038240725.1). Classification (GTDB taxonomy): domain Bacteria; phylum Pseudomonadota; class Gammaproteobacteria; order Burkholderiales; family SHXO01; genus SHXO01. The sequence continues at coordinate 15,801 of JBBRGM010000012.1, forward strand.
CTGGCGGTGCTCGCGTTCATCTTCCTGCTGTGCAATCTCGGCTCGGTGTGCGCGCATTGCCTGTACAACGCGTCGGTGGGCTGGTCGCGTATCGCCAAGAGCCACATGCGCATGTACGCGGTGATCCTCGCCGTGGTCGGCATCGCAATCGCAGCCGCAAACGTATGGGCGCTGTTCATTCCCTGGTTGTCTCTGCTCGGCATTCTAGTGCCCCCGATCGGCGCGATCATCATCGTCGACCTCTATTTCGTGCGTCCCGGCGCTGAGATCGACAGCGACTGGCGAGCGAAGCCATTCATTGCCTGGGCCATCGGTTCGATCACGGCGTTTATCGTGGAGAACAGCGCACCGCAGATGTCCACGGCGCTATGCGCTTTCATCATCGGTGCGGTTGCCTACTTTCTGCTGACGATGGGCGAGCGTGCAAGCTGGCCGGTACGTAAACCGGCATAGCGCGGTTCAAGCCCGCGACTGATCGAACGCGAACGCTGGGTTGCGTCGCATTCTCTAGTTGCGGGCTGCTGGTGCTCAGACAGGCACAAACACTCAGATAGCTCCGGAAATAATGTACCCGTGGGCGGCGAGCAAACCCTCCGCCCACATCCCCGGTGTCTGGGGACACTTTGCCGGCGGCGGCGGCGTCAGTCCGACCGACACGAAGTTCATCGACGATCGGTTGCAGGCACTGCCGGCACCGATCGAATCTTGCTCGCCATGCGCCGCGCTTCGATGCGCACGGCGGCAGCACCTACATGAGCCGTTGCCTCGACGGCTATCGGAATAGGAGTTACGCAAATCATGTCCAGCGCGAAGGAAATCTGCAGCATGAGTGCCGTGTCACTCGCCAAACACATCCGCTCGAAGGAGCTCTCACCGATAGAAGTGGTGGAAGCCGTGCTCGGACGCATGGAGAAACTCGAGCCGACCGTGCACGCGTTTTGTACGCCGACGCCGGAGTTGGCGCGAGCGAGAGCAAAAGAAGTGCAGGCCGATATACAAGCGGGTCGCCCGCTCGGGCCGCTCGCGGGCGTGCCGGTCGCGATCAAAGATCTGGTATGCACGGCGGGCATCAAGACGGTATCCGGATCGTGGGCGTACGCGGACTTCGTTCCCGACGAAGACGACATCGTGGTCGAGCGATTGAAAAACGCCGGCGCGATCATCGTCGGCAAAACCAACGTGCCCGAGTTCGGCTATAGCGGCGTCGGCCACAACGAAATTTTTCCCACTACGCGCAATCCATGGAACCCGGAGCGCACTTCGGGTGGATCGAGCGCCGGCTCCGGTGCCGCGGTTGCGGCCGGTATGGGGCCGTTCGCGATCGGTAGCGACGGCGGCGGTTCGGTGCGCATTCCGAGCTCGTTCTGCGGGTTGTACGGCATGAAGGCGTCGATGGGGCGCGTGCCGCTTTATCCCGGCGTGAAGGACGAGCGCTATCCTGGTGTGTCGAGTTGGGAATCGCTCGAGCACATCGGACCGATGAGCCGCACGGTGGCCGACAGCGCGTTGATGTTGTCGGTGATTGCCGGCCCCGACGCCCGCGATCGCCGGTCAATTCCGGTGGAAGCGGGCTTCGACTGGATGCAATCGCTGAAAGGCAATCTCAAGGGCAAGAAGATCGCGTACAGCGCCGACTGGGGCTACGCAGCGGTCGATCCCGAAGTGCGGCGCATCGTCGGCGAGGCTGTGAAAGTATTCGAGCGCGATCTCGGCTGCATCGTCGAAGAAGCGCATCCGGGCTGGAGCGATCCGTACGAAGCGTTCTGGGGACTGGTCGCGCGCGAGAGCGATCTCAAGGGGATGCGGGCGATGGCGGATAAACTCGGCGACAAAATGCAGCCGCATTTGCAGGAATTTTTGCGCACCGAATGGACCGCCGAGCAATTTACCGACGCGATGGTCATGCGCAAAGCGGTGAACAACAAGATGTGGCGCTTCATGCGCAACTACGATTTGCTGCTGACGCCGACCTTGGCGGTGCCGCCGTTCGAATTGCAGATTCAGGGGCCGACGGAAATCGACGGTCGCACGGTAGAGCCGTTCAACTGGCTGGCATTCACGTTCCCGTTCAACATGACGGGACAACCCGCCGCGACGATCCCCGCCGGTTGGACCGAGGACGGATTGCCGGTGGGCTTGCAGATCGTGGGACCGCATCTTGGCGACGCCGCGGTGCTGCAGGCTTCGGCTGCGTTCGAGGCCGCAGCGCCATGGGCACATCGCTGGCCGAAGATGGTCGAAGCGTTGTGATCGATAATGCGCGTTGCTCGTACAGGAATGTTTGTTTTGGCCCGGGGAGTCTTCAATCCACTGAAAATAAAATTACACACTCATGCCTAAAGCACAGAAGCTGGATTTGTCAGCGATACCCGCCGGCGTCAACGTTCCTGCTGTGCTCGATGTCGAGGCGTCCGGGTTCGGCGCCGGCGGATTTCCCATCGAAGTCGGCTTTGCACTTGAGGACGGCAGCTCGCATTGCGCATTGATCCGTCCGGCGCTGAGCTGGACGCATTGGGATCCGGCGGCTGAATCGATTCACGGTATCTCGCATGACGTGCTGCTGCGGCTGGGTCGCGACGTGAGCGAAGTCGCGCGCGAGCTGAACACGCTACTGCGCGATCGTGTGGTTTATTCGGACGGCTGGGGCAACGACTTCAGTTGGCTCGGATTGCTGTTCGCCGAAGCGAAAGTGCTGCCGCGCTTTCGCGTCGAAAGCCTGCGAACTTTGCTCAGCGATGAAGAAGCATCGCGCTGGCACGGCGTGAAAGAAGCAGTGGAAGAAGAGATGGCGTTCACGCGCCATCGCGCGAGCGGCGATGCGCAGGTTTTGCAGCGCACGCTGCTGCGCGTGAAAGGCATTCATACAGGCGGCAAGGGCAGTGCGCGCAGCCGAGTCATCCGCGACGACATGAACGGCGAATAGACTACCTAAAGCGCGATAATTTTCTACTCGCACTCACACCGCCATCCTTTAGCAGCAGGTGAAGCGCGGCGCCGCGGTGCGCGACTCTTTGGTTTCCCTAGCCCCTAGGGCAAAGCCCGAACCCCTGGGTCGCAAGCGCCGCAGGCGCGAAGCGACCTTCGCGCCACGGCAGCGTCGACAACTCGATACGCCACGCCGCGCCATTCGATCCGCGGCGGCCGAGCGAAATCTCGAAGTCGAGTAATTGCCAGCGTTCCGATTCGCTGCCTGCGGAGGCGATCAACGAATCGAGCTGCGTCTCTTTCGGCAGGGCGATCGCGCGCGGACGCACGAACATAAACCACTCGCCGGCGGCGAGCAGCAACGTTCGCACCGCACCTGCATGCGCTTGCTCGCACCAGGTCTCGCCGATGCTTTCGGGCACACGCTCCCACACCTCGAAGTATTCCTGCTCGACGCCGTATTCGAGGACTCGCTCCGGCGAATCGAACTGCATGCGTCCGACGTCGTTGAATTTGCCCTGCGGCTGAAAATCCATTTGCCGATGCCAGCGGCAAACGTCGCCGTGGACTTCGGTGATTCCCGCAAAGCCTTGTTGCCGCGACAGGGCGCGCAGCGCGTCGCCGCTCAGATCCGCGAAGCCGTTACATCCAGCAAGCTCGGGCCGGTCCGCGGGAATGCGGATGTCTGCGTGCCATGTTTGCGTTTGCAGCCAGAAAACGCGGGTCGACGTATCGCGTACGTTCGGTGTATGCAGAAGCGTGCGTTGCCACAATCCGACATAGCAGGCCGGCACCGGCGCCGTCGGTGCTGTAGGACTGCGGATCACGCGGCTCGCGGTGCTTGCAGCTGCCGCAACACTTGCGCGGTATCCATCCCGCTGCCGAAGATGCCGCCTTCGACACCGATCATCTGCATCGCCGCGTCGTGCAGCTCGGGATAGGCAGAAGCACAGGCATCGCGCACGGTGGTGCACGCGAAACCACGATCCACTGCGGAGCGCAACGTAGAGCTGACGCAGACCTCGGTTGTTATTCCGGTGATCAAGAGCTGCGTGATGTTTCGCGTGCGCAGCAGGGCATACAGAATCGTGCTGTGAAACGCGCTGTAGCCGGCTTTGTCGACTACCGCCTCGCCCTCGATCGGCCGCAGCTCGTCGATGAAGTCGTGCCCGTATTCTCCGCGTACGAGCAGCCGTCCCAGCGGACCGCTCGAACCGATCGGTGCGCCGGCGTTTTCGCTTCGCGCAAGTTTGGTCGGAAAACAATCGCTCAGGTCCGCACAGTGTCCCTCTCGCGTATGGATCACGTACATGCCGCACGCGCGCGCTGCATGCAGGAGGCGGCGGATCGGGTCGATCGCCGCGCGCAGCGGCTCGATATCGAGACCGGCGCGCGCCGCGTAACCGCGTCCATCGAGAAAATCGCGCTGCATGTCGATGATCAGCAGAGCGGTGTTGCTGACGTCCAGAGTCATGCTGAGGGTCGGCTCCATCGAGAGATCAATCGAATTCGGTCCGTACCGCAGCGGCGATCAACTTCGCTACTTCCTCCGACATCGCTGCACCCTTGTCACGGCTGGCACCGCGCGCAGACGACAGCACACCTGACGGGGGCACCCATTCCACGCGCGTCGGATAGATGTCGTACGGCGGAAAATCGGCCGGTCCATCGTTGGGAAGCAGATCCATGCGGACGAGATCGGGATGGTGATGCAGCATCATCGACGTCTCGATGACGGCCGCGTGCTCGAGCGCATAGCCGGGAAAGCCTTCCGGAAAAACCTGCGTCAGCGTTGCGGGCGTCAGAAAATCCCAGTACTCCAGTCGCATCACGGTCAGCGCGGAGCCGGGGCCGAGCTCGCGCATGGCAAGCTCGATGCCTTCGATGAGGAACCATTGGTTTTCATAATGGCCGTTGACCACCACGAGATGGCGCACGCCGTGCCGATAAAACTCGCGCACCGCATCGCGCGTGTGTGCGACCAAGGTCGCTGCGTCGAGGCTGGTGGTGCCGCAGAACTGCTGACCGCCACCGCACTTCGGCTGCGATTTGAATCCGTACGAGAGTGCGGGCGCGACGATGCCGGATACCTGCTGCGCGACGCTGCGCGAGACCGCTTCGGCGAGCAAGTGGTCGGTGCCGAGCGGCAAGTGCGGTCCGTGCTGCTCGGTTGCACCAACCGGCAATAACACCGTCGCGCGATCGCGCTGCACGCGCGCGCTGTAGTCGACCCAGCTCATGCGATTCATCATCACTTCGTTCATGCGGCTTTCCCCTCGACGGTTGTCACGCTGCGCGCTTCCAGCAACGCGGCTGCGGTAATCAGCACGGCGCCGATCCATTCCACCCAACTCAAACGTTCGCCGCCGACAAGCATCGCGGAGGCGACGGCCGCCACCAGTTCAAACACCAGCAGCACGGCAGAGCGCCCGGCTTCGAGATGCGTCACGCCGTACATCGTCGTCCACATCGCTGCGATCATCCAAAGACCGAACGCGAGAATCTGCAACCCGATGCTCAATGACGGCAGTTGTACGGCGTGGCCGATGAACGGCAGCAAAACCGCGGACACGATGCCGCAGCCGAGAAACACGGAGAGCGCTTTCGACAACACCGGCACTCGATCGGCGGCGCGAAACGCGATGTTCTGCGTGGCATAGAGAAAGCCGGACGCCAGGCCAAGCAGATCGGCAATCGATATCGGCGCCGCCAATGCATTGGGCCCGCCGAGAATCAGCAGCGCACCGACCACCGCCATCGCAACGCCGGCGATGCGCGCAGGCGTGATCGGTTCTTTCAGGAACACCCGCGCGCCGAGCACACCCCATACGGGCGCCAGGTAAAACAGCAGCATTACGCGCACGACTTCGCCGAACATCAGCGCAGTGATAAAGCAGACGTTGGCAGTGCCGCCGATCAACGCAGCCGCGAGGAACAGCGGCGTCTGCGGTTGCCACGCGGCGCGTTCTCGCCAGATCAATGGTGCCGCAAGCAACCCGACTGTGCCGTAGCTCATCAAGGTCATGCTCAAGCCGCTCACGCCGTGTGCGGCGAAATGCTTGAGCGGCATCCAGACCACGCCCCAGAGGATGCCGCTGACGAGCAGGGCGATCACCCCGAGACGTTCGCTTCGTATCGCGCGTGCGGGTTCGACCATGTTGGTTGTCGGCAGTCACGATGATTACAGGGGCGTCCATTTTTGCATGCGATTGGATCAGCGTTGCGCCGAGCGTCTATGCCATCAATGCGCCGCCGTTGGGTCCGAGCACTTGCCCGTAATAAAACGAAGCGAGATCCGAAGCGAGGAACAGCGCAGTGCTCGCGATCTCATGCGGTTCGCCGATACGCCCGGCGGGAATCGCTGCTTCCTGCTCGCGTACCGCCGGGCTCATTTGCTCGAGCGACAGCATCGCGGTATTCACCGGCCCCGGCGCAATCGCATTTACGCGGATGGCGGGTGCGAACTCGCGGGCGAGCGAACGCGTCAATCCAATCACGCCGGCTTTTGCCGTGCAGTACGGCGCGAAGCCGGCGCGGCCGAGATAGCCGAGCTCCGAAGCGATATTGATGATGGTGCCGGTCTGGCGCTTGTGCATGCCCCCCAGCGCGGCCCGGCAACATAGGAAAACGGATTTGAGATCGGCGTTGAGCACACGATCCCAATCGCTTTCGGACGTTTGCAGAAACGGCTTCTCGAGGATGATGCCGGCGTTGTTGATCAGAATGTCGAGTGCCGCGAATTTTCGTTCGATCTGCTCGATCATGCCGTGCACTTGCGATTCGCGGGTTACATCGGCTTGCACCGCGAAGGCTTCGCCGCCTGCTTGCGAGATCCGCTGCACGACTTCTTCGGCTTCGCCCGCCTGGTTGAGATGGTTCACCGCGACCCGCGCGCCGGCGCCCGCCAGCGTAATCGCAATCGCCCGGCCGATGCCGGTCGCAGCACCGGTGACGAGCGCCGTACGCCCGCTCAACGATAACTCGGCCGACGTCATCGCGAAGACAATGCTAGACCGCGGTCAGAAACGATACGCCGACCGCGCCCAGGAAGCCGTCGACCTGGCCGGGCTTGACCTCACCGTAGTCGTCCGCGATGACGCGTGCGATGCGATCCCGGTGATAGCCGCGCAGCAATAGGCGCATCGGAATCACCTGCACGTATTCTCCTGGGAACAGCTCGGCATGCAGATTCGGCAGCTCGTGCCAGGGTGCCACCGGGCGTTCGTGATGCGCGTTGTGATAGGAGAAATTCAACAGCAAAAGATTGAGCAGCGGATGTCCAGCCGAAAGCAGATTGGAATAAGTGTTGCCCTGCTCATACAGACGGTCGCGGACCTTGTCGTTTGGAATATCGCCTTCTTCCAAAACGGCAAATGCGTCGTAGGTGTGCTGGTAGGCGTCGGTGAAGCGCAGCATATGCAGCATCAGCATGTAGCTCACGCAGTAGAGCGCGAGCGCAGACGGCGAGAGCCATCCCATCGCCGCAAACAATGCGACGCGAATGGCGATGATTGCGATCGCGCGCGGCCGCTGCGATTTGCGCTCGCGCTTGATGAACGGCAGCACCATCACGTACGCGTGCATGAGCAGCTCTACCGCCGGAACGTAAGCCCATTCCGCCGCGAGGACGGCTCGCTGAAACCAGCTCGGTGACGAGTCGAGAAACCGCTTGAAGTCGAACGTCAGCACATCCGCGCGATCGACGTGGTGGCGCATGTGCTTGCGCCGCAATGCCGAGAACGGCGCGTAGCAGCTGCCGTTGATCCAGCTCATGAACGCGCCCCAAGCGTTGTTCGCGGCGCCGGCGCGGAACACGCTCTGATGCGCGAACTCGTGCAGGAAGTACGCGCTGAAAGTCAGCGCGTGCGCAGTCAGCAGCGTGCCCACCAGCTTCAATAACCAGGAATCGGCGAACAACAAGGCGACGCCGGCCGCATAACCGAGCAGGGTGTAGCTCAGCGCGATGATGTTCGGCGTTGCACTGTTGCGTGAGCGGAAATATTTCGCGAGCATCGTTGGTGCGGTTGTCCCTTTGCGGTTCGCGGGTTCCGGCGTTATTTCTTCGCCAGGTTTATTTCTTCGCTACAGTTATTTCTTCGGGTTTACTTCTTCGCCATGCCCTTGAGCAGCGAATCGTCGAACGTATCTTCGATCGGCGGCGTCGTCTTGATCTGACCGTTGGCGATCAAAATGTTTCCGATCACCGCACCGCTTGCATGCAACGAAGTCGTGTCCTTGCTCTTCGCGAAATTTTTCGGCATGTCGGCCAGGGGAATGTTGAAGACGCCGGTGAGCTGATCCTTCACTTCGGCGGCGGATACGCCCATCGCTTTGCCGATGATCTTCGCGGATTCGTCGGGACTTTTCTTCATGTAGGCCATACCGTCGAGGTAGCCCTGCATGATCGCCACGACGTCCTTCGGGTGCGCCTTGATGTATTCCGGCTTGAACACGAGCACGTCGGTAATCAGCCCCGGCGCGTCTTTCGACGAATACACGACGTGGAATTTGCTGCCGCCTTCGAGCGCTACGATCTGCGAAACGTTGGGCTCATAGGTTACACCGACGGGCAATGAACCGGACGCCATCGCCGCAGGGATCGCTTCCGGCGTCATGTTGATCGGCTGAATATCCTTCTCGGTCATCTTGTTCACTTGCAGCGCGTACGCAAGCAGAAAGTCCGATGGCGACAGCGGGTTGTACGCGACCTTCTTGCCCTTGAAGTCGGTGACTTTGGTGATGTCTTTGCTCGCGACGATTGCATCGCCGCCGTTGGAATAGTCGATCGGCATGACGACTTTCATCGGGATGTTCTTGGCGACCTGGCCGATCACCTGATCGTAGGTGAGCATGCCGCCGTCGATCGAGCCGCCGGCGATGGCCGGTGGAATGAGCGCGGGGTCGGTGAAGTATTGCAGCTTCACTTTCACGCCGTGCTTCTTGTACAAGTCGAGCGCTTCGGCAACGTAGAACGGACCGTAGCCGATCCAGACGACGGTGCCGATCTTGATCGTA
>JBBRGM010000013.1:0-24717 GCA_038240725.1 Burkholderiales bacterium
TTCATTCGCCACACCGACGAAGCTCAGGAGGTCGACGAAGATACGTTTTTCTACGATGCGCAGAGCGGCGGTACAGTCGTGTTCGCTGCACTGGAGTTAATGCACAAAATCTGCATGGCGCGCTACCCGAAGTCCGATTGGAACATCTACGCTGCCCAGGCTTCGGACGGCGATGCTTTCGGTGCGGACCCGGCGAAGAGCGCGCGTTTCCTGCGCGAAAATCTGCTGCCGCTCAGCCGCTATTTCGCCTACGTCGAAGTGCCCGACGACAACTCGCCGGGTAACAGCAGCCTTTGGGTCGACTACGATCAGATCAAAGCAGCGAACCACAATTTCGCGATGAGCCGAGTGTTTCAGCCGCAGGAAATCTATCCGGTCTTCCGCGATTTGTTCCGCAAGGAGCGCGCATGAACGCGCAGAGAGATATCGTGACGCCGTCCACCATGCTATCGCACGGTCCGGAATGGGACTTCGAGTTGCTCGAGCAGTACGACCGCGTCATCGCGGAAACAGCAGCCGAGTTCAAGCTCGATACCTATCCCAACCAGATCGAGGTAATCAACTCCGAGCAGATGCTCGATGCCTACGCATCCAGCGGCCTGCCAATCGGTTATCCGCACTGGTCGTTCGGCAAGGCGTTCATTCGTCACGAACAATCGTATCGCAAGGGATATTCGGGGCTTGCCTACGAGATCGTCATTAATTCCAGTCCGTGCATCGCCTATCTCATGGAAGAAAATTCTCTGATGATGCAGGCGCTGGTTATTGCGCACGCGAGCTATGGCCACAACTCGTTCTTCAAGGGCAATTACCTGTTTCGGCAGTTCACGCAGGCCGACGCTATTCTCGATTATCTGGTGTTTGCGCGGCGCTACGTGATGGAATGCGAGCAGCGCTATGGCATGGCGGAAGTCGAAGAGGTGCTCGATTCCTGCCACGCGCTAATGGAGTACGGTGTCGATCGCTATCGGCGCCCGCAACCGCAAAGCGCGAAGGAGCGCGAAGCGCGCAAGACCGAAAATCAGGAACACGAGCGCCTGCAGTTCAACGACCTGTGGCGCACCCTGCCGCCGCCGCCGGCCGCCGCGAACAGTACTTCGTCGGCGAACTATCCGATCGAACCTGAAGAAAATATTCTCTACTTCGTCGAGAAGCATTCGCCGCGCATTGCACCCTGGCAGCGTGAGCTCGTGCGCATCGTTCGCAAGCTAGGTCAATATTTCTATCCGCAAACCCAGACCAAGGTAATGAATGAAGGCTGGGCGACGTTCTGGCACTACACCATCTTGAATCGGCTGTACGAGAAACGGATCGTGGACGATGCGTTCATGATCGAGTTTCTGCACAGCCATACTAACGTTGTCACGCAACGCAACTTTGATCAGAAGGGCTATCACGGGATGAATCCGTATGCCCTGGGTTTTTCGATGATGCAGGATATTCGGCGGATTTGCGAGAAGCCGACGGCGGAAGACCGCGAATGGTTTCCTGATCTGGCGGGCTCCGACTGGCGCACGAGCTTGGAGTTCGCCATGCGCAACTTCAAGGACGAATCTTTCATCGCGCAATACCTGTCACCGCGCTTGATTCGTGAGTTCAGGTTGTTCGTGGTTGCCGATCACATCGGCAACGCCGAGCTGGAAGTGGATAGCATTCACGACGAGCACGGCTACAGGCGAGTCCGGCGGATGCTGGCCGACCAGTACAAACGCGAGAATCAGCTTCCCGAAATTCAGGTGGCGCGCTATGAGCGTGATGGCGATCGCTCTTTGCTGCTGCGCAATCACGTCTATCGCGGGCGACCGTTGGCGGATGACGAAGCCAATGAAGTGTTGCGCCATCTGGGACGTCTCTGGGGATTTCCCGTGCGCCTCGAAGCAATCGATGGCGAAGGCCGCGTCGACGGCTATCGCGAGTGGCGGCCGTAACCCTCGAGATTCGCGCGCTCGCAATTCGATTTGTCTATCGGCGCGTTTGACATCGAAGCGTCCATACTGGGCAAGTGCTCGAGCCGTTCGGATTCTTGGTATCGCTCGAATTCTGTAGACCTCCTCCAGAGTTCTACGTCACGCCCGCTGTACCACACTCGATGCGCATGCGGGGACACCGTCGCAGGATGCCCATCCAGCGTCAAGCCAATTCAGGCAGCACACCTTCGTTGCCTCGCGCCGGATCTCGTATTCCGCATTGCGTGCGAGAAGGCGACGCGGTAACGCGTATACCTGCTTTTATGGCTCAAAACGTTTAGTCCCGGCAGCCGATCCCAACGGCGCAGGCAACATCGACTACTGCGTAGGCACGGCGCTCCGGTAGGGCAGCGTCGTCTTCCCGCGTTCGCAGAATGCGATATCATCCGCCGAGATGTGTTGCTCCAAACGCAAGTGGCGATCGTGGGGCAACACAGTTCGGGTAGTAGTTGCTCGCAATGTGTACCTGCAAAGTGCGCAAACGCCAAACAGTCGAATGGCAGCGTATGTCGCCCCTAAACCCTGCGCCCTGAGAGGTCTCGACGTGTTTTCCACTCTCACATATGCTTTTCATGTCGCATCACATTTGCGCGGAGTGCATCCGCGAACCTGCCCGGGTTGTGGATTTTCCGGCAAGTTCCTCGGCTTTGGCATGCCCCCCCGTTTCGACGCGCAGTGCCCAGAGTGCAGTTCTCTCGAACGACATCGTCTGTTTTTCTTGGCAGCAGAACGCGACCATCTTGTGAGGCCTGAGGCTTCCGTTCTGCACATTGCGCCCGAAGCAATAATCCAGCGTTTTCTGCAACCGCGCTGCAAGCGGTATCAGACGCTAGATCTATTCCGAGACGACGTGGACCTGAAAGAGCCGATAGAAAAGACTTCGCTCGCCGACGGATCGTTGGATCACATCATGTGCTCGCATGTGCTCGAGCACGTCGATGACAGACAGGCGCTACAAGAGATGTTCCGTATTCTCCGTAGCGGCGGATCACTTTTCACCATGGTCCCGATTGTCGAAGGTTGGGACGCGACATACGAAAACCCATCGATTACGTCCACGCAGGAGCGAGAGCTTCATTTTGGTCAAGGCGACCACATTCGCTACTACGGCCGTGATTTTCGTGCCCGACTTCGGGAAGCCGGTTTTTCGATCGAGGAAATCACTGCGAACGAGCCGGACGTCACGAAGTACGGGCTGCAAAGAGGCGAGAAGCTGTTTGTTTGCACGAAGCCTTGATGCTGCGATCTTCCGGCGGCGGTAGTCCCGGCATGGGATCTACGTTTTAGTTGATCGCTTTCCTGGATGCTATAGCCCTCGCGCTTCTCGACGCAGAGCAGCATCCATATTCACAACGCATATCTCACATCGAAGCCGCGCGGCCGATTGCCTTCACTAACTCAAAACTGGCCGGGACGCGCGTTTCCAAGTTTAGCAAAGCACGTTTGCGATCCAGGCCGCCGGCGTAGCCGGTCAGCGATCCATCGCTGCCGATTACGCGATGGCAGGGCACCATGATCGAAATCGGATTGCGGCCGACTGCTGCAGCCACTGCTCGTACGCTTTGCGGAACGCCGATCGTGCTTGCCAGTGCGCTGTAACTCAACGTTGCTCCGTGCGGAATCGCGCGCAGCGCGCGCCAGACGCGAAGCTGGAACGGCGTGCCCTGTAAATTGAACGGCACATCGAAACCGCTTGGATCGCGTGCAAAGTATTTGTTCAGCTGTGCACGTGCGCTTGTGAACAACGCCTCGCGCGGCGCCTGTACCCAGTCCTTGCGTGGCGTGGGTTCGTATTTCTGACCGACAAAGTACACGCCGGTGAGGGCGGCGCCGTCAGAGGTGAGCAACATCAAACCGAGCGGGCTGTCTACGCGGGTAAAGTGATTCATAGTTGTGCTCCCTCCAGTGAGCTCCATAGATGCATGACGGCATAAGCTCGCCATGGTTGCCATTGCGCGGCGCGCTCGAGCGCACGCTGCGGATTATGATCTCCCATCGCCTTCAATACGCCGTAGTCGGTGTGTGGAAATGCATCCGGCCACGATAGTGCGCGCATGGCGATGTATTGCGTCGTCCATTCTCCGATGCCCGGCAGACCGCGCATACGGTCGAGCGTCGATTCGATATCGCCGCCGGGCTCTAACTGCAACGTACAATCCGAAACCGCGCGGGCGATCACAATAATCGCAGAAGCGCGCGATCGGATGATGCCGAGCTGCGCAATCGCGGGTGGCTCGAGCTGTGCAATCGCAGCGGCGGTCGGGAACAAATTGGCTAGTCCGGGCACCGGCGTGGCGATCTGCGTGCCGAACGCCGCGGCAAACCGCCCGGCTAGAGTGCGAGCTGCTTTCACCGTGACCTGTTGTCCAACGATAGCGCGCACTGCAATCTCAAAGCCATCGAATGCACCCGGGAGGCGCAAGCCGGGGTGCGCCGTCGCGAGCGAACCCAGTGCCGTCTCGATCTGAGCCGGGTCGCACGCAAGGTCGAACAAGCGCTTGACTCGCGCGAGCACAGCAGGGATCGCGCTCACCAAAGACACGCTGAGCGAGACCTCAACCGCGGCTTTGCGGCGAGCAGGTACGACACTGAGCCAGCCGTGATGCTCCTGTCCATTGTGCGCGATTCGAACGGTGCGTGAATAACGCTGATCCTCCACGTACTCCACGCCTGCGATCGCGCGCTTTCTCAAAAAGGCGAGCAGCGCGTTCCAATCGAACGGCGTCCGGTAGGACAGTGCAAAATTCAACACGTCTGCGGTCGCACCGTTCTGCACGTGTTTGCGCAAATCCGTCGGACTCAGCCGATAGCGTGTGCGAAACAGCGTATTGAATCGGCGCAGGCTGCCGAATCCACTGGCCATCGCGACGTGCGTGATCGGTAGCGCGGTGTCGGTCAGCAGACGTTTGGCGAGCAACAGCCGATGCGTCTGCGCATATTCCACCGGCGATACGCCGAACTCGCTCTTGAACACTCGTCGCAAATGCCGATCGGTCACACCAAGCCGCTGCGTGATGTAATCGATGCCCGCTTCGTTCAACGAGCCGTCCTCGATCATCCCCGCGGCGGACTGCGCAAGTCGGCCGCGGGCATCCACGCTGGCGTTGCCCGGAGCCAGCTCGGGTCGGCAGCGCAGGCATGGCCGATAGCCGAGCGCCTCCGCAGCGGCGGCGCTCGGAAAGAAACTGCAGTTCTGCGCCTTCGGCGTTTTCACCGTGCACACCGGGCGGCAGTAGATCTGCGTCGAGGATACGCCGACGAAGAAACGCCCGTCGAAACGCACATCGCGCGCCTTTAGCGCTTGATAGCAACTTGTCGAATTCAGCAGCATGCCCGCATTCTAACGGGGACTGGCAATCGAGGCTCGCCGTTTTCGGACATCTGAGCGAACGCGCGGCCAGCCGGCCCGAAGATGAGTCCCAGCTATACTGCTGCGAATCAAAATACAAGCGCGCGAGCACCGTCGCTCGCATGGCGCTCAAAGCGCTCGAGGATCAGAATGACGATTAGCGTGGACTGTGTCGTGCGCGGGCCCGACATACTCGGCGAGTGTACCGTCTGGTGCGGTCGCGAGCAGCTGCTTTGGTGGGTCGATATTCGCGCTCCGGCGTTGAATTGCTGGAGCCCGGCGACTGGCGAAGTGCGTGCACTGGCGTTGCGCGAAACAATCGGCAGTTTCGGCCTTACGCAGTCCGGACGAAAGATGGTTGCCGCAATGAAGACCGGCTTGTACATGCTTGATCCGCACACCGGCGAGCTCGAATCGATTGCGGCGCCGGAAGCGGATCTTCCCGACAATCGCTTCAACGATGGCCGCTGCGATCGGTCCGGCCGCTTCTGGGCGGGCACGATGGCCGACACCGATCGCAAGCCGGCCGGCGCGCTCTACCGGTTGGACACTGATCGGCAATGCACGCGCATTCGCGGCGGCCTGCTGGTGCCGAACAGTATTGCGTGGAGCCCGGATAACAAAGTCATGTACCTCGCGGATACCCACGTTAATTGCATTTGGACCTACGACTTCGACATCGAAGCCGGCGAGATCACCAATGAGCAGGTATTCGCGGACACCGGCGGACGCGGCGGTCGCCCCGATGGTAGCTGCGTCGACGCGGATGGCTGTTTATGGAATGCGGAATACGGGGGCTCGCGCGTTGTGCGCTATCGGCCGGACGGCGCGATCGATCAAATTATCGCACTTCCCGTTTCTAACCCGACGTGCTGCTGCTTCGGCGGCAAGGACTTCGACACGCTATATATTCTACCGCGCGCCAGCGGCTTTCGCCGGAACAACTCCAGCGCGAACCGCTTGCCGGTGGACTGTTCGCGTGTCGGCCAGGTCCGCGCGGTCTAGCCGAGGCCCGGTTCGGCGCTTGATGCGCGGTCTCTAGAGCTCGGAGTATTTCAAGCGCGTTACCTCTGCGGTCGGTGCAACGGCAACCGGACGTGTCGGCTTCGGTGCGCCTGCGATGTAGCGGACCAGCGAGCCTACGATTGCCCGATAGTATGGAAGGCGCGCACCGAGGTAGCCGTAGTCTTCTGTGCGCGAGGCGCCAGGTCCTTTGACAGCGGAGATCGTTACTTCGGGCCGCTCGATTTCGGTTTGGCTCTTCGCGACCTTGGCCCAATCGGTTTTCAGTATCTCTTCCAGGCTCAGGTCATCTTGCAGCAGCAGGCGCCGCACCTCGATGCGATGGTGCGCGTGCGGACCGGAATGCGCGCTCAGCAATTTGAGCCGCCGATATTTGAAGCCTTCACTGGGGGGTACCTCCACTACGAATACATATACCGGCGCGGCGTAATCGCTGCGACCCGGCGCCTGCCGGCGCTCGCCCGCATACAGCGCATCGATCATTTCAGGAGCTTCGAACACGAGCATCAAAGCGGGGTTCGCCAGCCTCAGATCGGCGCCGGTTCCGGGCAGCGGCGCTTGCAACAGCTCGCGGCAAGTGTCCGAGCTCACGCGTACGGTTTGTTCGCCGAGCGCCTTGAAGTAGAAAAACGACTCGTAGGTCCAGTATTGATTGCCGGCCATCTGCACCATAGCTTCTTGATACGCCGGCGTCTGCTGAAACAACTCGAATTGATATGCCGAAGTTTCCTGCGCCAGGGAACTCTTGAACGCCTCCAGTGCGCGTTTGAGATAGTTGCCGAGACTGCCGGCAAACTCCGCGTCCTCTGGATTGGGGATGATGCTGCCACGTCCTTTTAGCTTGGCGATGTCCTCGTCCAGCACTTCACCGAGGGGTGAATTTCGATCGGCAAGCAGTCTCTCGTAGTACGTCGGTTGCATATAATTGCTCCTTAACGGCAAGACATGACGTGCAAGTCATTATAGGACCATCGGGGGCGCCCGGGTCGAGCGACTGACTCGCTCTGTGAGGGCTAACTCCTAGCTCTGGTTTTGCGCGCCTGGGTTGCTCGGCTGCGCGACATCGGTTGCGTGCTGGATCAGCATGTTTGCGTTGCCGCTGCCGGAAGACTGCGCGTAGGCACCGTACAGCGTGCCCTGCAGCCGGGTACCCTCGCCCTGCATCGCGCGAAGGACCCCGAGCAAGGTGGCCAGAACGCGTCCGCCCATCTCGGCGACCGCGACCTGGCTGTATTCGCTGAACTGTGCGATGGCGTCGTCCACTGCGCCGCGCTGCAATTGCCCGAGAAAGGTTCGGTCGGCGGCCACTCGCTCAGGTGTCGGCATGAACTGACGCCCGCGAACCAGAGCATGGGTCAATGCTGTGCTGGCCAGAAATACGGTGCGTCGCTTGAGACGCAGTGCCGTTGCAACGATCGCCGCGCCGGCTCGCATGCATTCGGCGTGATCGGCCATCACCACTACCGGAATACTCACCACGGCAACGTCCGCCGCAGGATCGAGATGAGACAACGGCACGAAGGTGCCGTAGTCCCAGGCGTAGTGCGGCGATGCATTGACCGCCGCGGGGATGCGGTCCTGCTGCCAACTATCGACGAGCATTTGCGCGAATTCCGGATCGCCTCGGTAACGATACGGGACGCCGGGAATCAGGTCGGGTGCCTCATCGGCGATACACAGGCCTTCGTGCGTGGCGTGCAGCGTGGCGAACCAATTGAAGGTCGACACCCAGTGGGTCGACGCAATGACCCATAACTCCGGTGCGCGCGACCGGATATCGCGGCCCATTGCGCGCTCGCCGTCCACTAGCGTGCGCTGGAAATCCGGCGTGATCTCGGGCCGGCTCAGCGTGGGAACATGCGCAACCAGCGCCGCCGCGATGACACCGCTCATCGAGACTTTGCCCGGCGTTGCGAAAGCCGATCACCGAAGCGGGCATGCAGCGCATCTCCGCCGCACACCGATGCTGCGATCTTATCGCCGAAATTCATCTTCATGACATCTCTGCATGTGAATGGGCCGGTCGATGCGCCCGACATCAGAATACCCCAATGGAGCGGCCGGCTCGTCTGTGCACCCGCTACCCGCTCAGGAACGGGACTGCTGGCTCAACCCGACGTCCTCGCCGATCGTTCGGGCCAATTAGATGCGACCTGCATTCAACAGGAAACTTCCATGCACGTTGAATCGTCCTATAATCGGCGCAGCAAGGCGCCCGGGGTCGCCTGCCATAGTAAGTTGCAGTTGCACAGGACGCCTCGTTCCGAGTTCGTCTTTCATACGAGGCTCCATGAGCCAGGGCAAGAGCGCGTGTGAGCTCATGCCGATTGCCTAAAGGAGAAATAACAGTGAGCAGGGCATCGACCGTGATGAAGTTATTGTGCGTTACCGTTCCGCTCGTATTTGCATCCGGTTGTTCGACTTTTTCCGGATCCAGTTCAGGCACCCCCAGCAAGGAAGACCAGGCCCTGACGGCGGCACAAAACGCCCTGCAGGAAGCCAAAGCTGCGCGCGCATCGGCGGACGCTGCTTTGCAGGAAGCGCGGGCGAATCGCGCCAAGATGGATGAGGTGCTGGCAGCCGTGCGTACTTCCAAGGGCGGAGACGCCGCCCAGGCCCTCGATCAGGCGCGTGCAGCCAACCAGGCCGCACAGGAAGCGCGTGCAATGGCACAGGAAGCGCACGACGCTGCGATGAAGACGAACACGCGGGCCGATCGCATGTTCCAAAAATCGATGCGCAAGTAAGGCGAAGCTCGAGATCCTCTGGCTTAGAAGGCAGGCGCCTGCGTTTCAACGCTAAGGCGCCTTTTCCGAATTCTCGGTTGGCGGCGGCGCAGTCTCAACGACTTCCGGCGCCGATTCGAGCAAGTCATCCAGCGCCGGCGTGCCGAGCGCGATCGGCATCGGCAGCCCGCGCTGCTCGCTCAATGCCGCCATGACCCTGTCCCAATCCGGCCCACGCGCATGCGGCAGCCGTCCCAGAATCGTTTTCACCGCCGGCGTAAGCGTCGCGTCTTGCCCAGTCTCGCCGCGCGGGAACACCTGCAAATATGGCTGCCGGGCGCGCCAGCCGAACAGATAAGGTTCATCGATGATGCGTACTGCCGTGCCGACCGGAACGTGCGAATACAACGCCTCGATCCCTTCCGGATACATGCGAATGCAGCCGTGGCTCACGCGCATGCCGACGCCCCAGGGTTTGTTCGTACCGTGAATCAGATAACTGCCCGGCATCGCCAGATATAGCGCGTACTTGCCTAGCGGATTCAGGGGCCCGGCTTTTACTTCCGCCTCGAGCCAATGCCCTTCGGCCGCGTGTTCTTCGCGAATGTCCTGCGATGGGCGCCAGATAGGATCTGCAGTTTTGCGCACTACGCGGGTCTGGCCCAACGGCGTGCGCGCATAGTCGGTGCCGATGCCTACGGCGAACGTCATCACCTGCGCGGGCTTTCCAGGTTTCGCGACGGGAAAATAGAACAGCCGCAACTGCGAGATGTTGAGGACCACGCCGCGGCGTGGTCCCGGCGGCAGGATGAATTGCGTCGGCACCACCACACGCGTACCTTCGCCGGGCAGCCATGGGTCGACGCCGGGGTTTGCAGCGGTGATTTCGCCGTAGCCCAGGCCGAAACGACGCCCGATATCGAGCAGTGTGTCCTGCTCACGCGTGACCAATGTGCGAATGACGCCGACGACATCGTCTCCGGCCGCGGGCAGCGGGTAGGTTTCAGCGTCGGATGCGGCGCAGCTCAGCACCAGAGCAATCGTGAGCGCCGCGCGCGTCAACGTGCGCAGACGCAGCGATACCGCATCAGGTGCGGTTTGCAACCGACTCTGGAGCACTGCCTCACGCCCCATACGTCAACGTCTTCGCCTTGCCCCAGAACACGCGATACGACAACAGCGTGTAGCCGAACACGAGCGGCAGCACGATACACACGCCGATGAACACGAAGTGCAGCGATTCGCGCGCGGCGGCGGCCTGCCAGATCGTCACGCGGTCGATCACGAGATACGGAAACATGCTGTAAGCGAGACCTGCGAACGAGAATACGAAGATCCACACCGCCAACACGAACGGCAGCCATTCGCGATCCGACGCGCGCCGCTGCAGCTTGTTGAGCGAGCGCCAGATACCGATGAACGCTGCGAGCGTCAGCAGAGGCAGGGGCGAGAGCCACAGCATCTTCGGCCAGCCGAACCACTTGTCCATCACGCCTGCGCTTGCGAACGGTGTCGCCAGGCTGATGACGGCGACACCGGCCGCCGCCAGTATCAGCGAGATCTTGCTGAATCGCAGCGCGCGCTTTTGCAGATCGCCTTCTGTTTTCATTAGCAACCAAGTCGCCCCGAGCAGTGCGTAACCGCCCGCCAGACCCAGGCCGACGAGAGCGCGAAACAGCATGAACACCCAGCCGCGGTCGAAGCCGGTGATCACGCCGCCGAGCATGACGCCTTGCGCCACAGCCGTTACCAGCGAACCTGCGCAGAACAGATGATTCCAGAGGTCGCGATGCCAGCCGGTCGCTTTGAAGCGCAACTCGAAACCGACACCGCGCACGATAATGCCGAACAGCATGACTGCCACCGGCAGATACAGCGCCGACAGGATGATGCCGTGCGCACGCGGAAAGGCGACCAGCAAAATGCCGACACCGAGCACGAGCCAGGTTTCATTGGCATCCCAGAACGGACCGATGGAAGACACCATCAGATCCTGTTCTTCCGGTGTCGCAAACGGAACGAGTATGCCGACGCCGAGATCGAAGCCGTCCAATATGACGTAGGCAAGGATGGCAAAGCCCATCAGGCCCATGAACACGAGCGGCAGATCGAGCATTACCACGGGCGCTCGCTGGAAGTCTGAATTTGCCTAGCCCGGTCAGGCCGCATAGAGGGGTTGAGCAAGGCTTCTAGCATAGCGATCAGTATGCGGATCCGGTCGGCTGCAGCGCGCCGGCCGCCGGGACTTCGCGGTCGACTCGCGCCGCCGCGCGTGCAAGCTGAGTCACCACGACAATGTAGGACAAAAGCAACAACACGTAGATCACGAGGTAGCCGACCAACGTGATGCCAATGCTACTGGCAGGAACCTCCGAAGCGGCATCCGCCGTCAGCAGCAATCCATAGACGAGATACGGTCGGCGCCCAATCTCGGTGACCAGCCAGCCGGACAATGTCGCAACCCAGCCGGAGAAAGTCATTCCGGCGAACGCATATAGCAGCCAGCGCGGGATGTGTCGGCGTTTAAACAACACCCAAGTCCCGAGCCATGAAACCGTGAGCATAAGCATGGCAACGCCGACCATGACGCGGAACGCAAAGAACACCGGCATTACCGGCGGATGCTTGTTCTCGAAGGCATCCAGGCCCTGCAGCTCGGCATCCGGATCGTGGCGCAGGATCAGACTCGCGCCATACGGAATCGAAATCGCATAGTCGTTGCGCTTGTCTTTTGCGTTGGGAATTGCAAACAACAGCAGCGGCGCCTGACGCTCGGTTTTCCAGATGCCTTCGATCGCGGCAATCTTGGCGGGCTGATGCTCCAGCGTGTTCAGACCGTGCTGATCACCTACCGCGATCTGCACCGGTATCAGGACCGCGGCCGCCAGCACGCTGATCCGCAGCATGTGCGCGGCGGCTTCGAATCGGCGGTTACGCAGAAGCTGGTATGCCGACACGCCGGCGACGAGAAAGCTCGCGGTCAACCCGGATGCGATCAGCATGTGCGTCAGCCGGTACGGAAAGCTAGGATTGAAGATGACTGCGAACCAATCCGCCACATGCGCTTCGCCGTCGATCATGGTGAAGCCCTGCGGCGTGTGCATCCATGAATTGAGCGCCAGTATCCAGAACGCAGAAACGGTGGTGCCCGCTGCGACCAGCAGCGAAGACATGGTGTGCAGCCAGATCGGCACGTGCTCGCGGCCGAACAGCATAACGCCGAGGAAGGTTGCCTCGAGGAAAAACGCCGTGAGTATTTCGTAGCCGAGCAACGGACCCGCGATGTTTCCGACTGTGTTCATGTAGCCCGGCCAGTTGGTGCCGAACTGGAAGCTCATCGTGATACCGGAGACAACGCCGAGCGCAAACGACAGGGCGAATATTTTTACCCACAACCGGTATGCATCGAGAATCCAAAACTCGGTTGGGCGCTTGAGTCGGAGGACGCTTAAATAGAACAGGATCCAGGCGAGCGCGATGGTGATGCTCGGAAACAGGATGTGGAAGCCAATGTTGAGCCCGAACTGAGCTCTGGCCAACAGCAAAGGATCGGCTGACAGCATGGAGATCTATTATCGAGCAAAACGCGTCGCCCTGTTGAGCGCTGCATCTGCAACCTTCGATAAAGACGGCCGTCAGAGCGATGAGGTAGTTTCCACACATTATGGAAAACGGCGCCGTCCGTTGGACGACGCCGTTTAGCGATTTACGGTCGACTGAAAACAGCGCGCGGAAAGCCCGCGAGCGCTTCGATCGTTAAGCGGGCTTGCCCGACTTCACGTCCCGCTTCATCTCTTCGGGCAGACCAGCAAGCAGATCGGCCAGCTCGTCGGCGTGTTCTTCTTCGACCGAAAGAATTTCTTCCATCAAGCGCCGGCTGGTCGGATCGTGGCTGCCCAGGTAATTGATGATGTCCTTGTAGCTGTCGATCGCGATGCGCTCGGCGACCAGATCTTCCTTGATCATGTCGACCAGCGAATTGCCCTCGACGTATTCGGCGTGGCTGCGGGACGTGAGCGTCTGCGGCGAAAAATCCGGCTCGCCGCCGAGTTGCACGATACGTTCGGCGATCTGATCGGCGTGACCTTGCTCTTCGGTCGCGTGCACGAGAAACTCTTCAGCGATGCCTTTTGAGTGGATGCCTTTCGCCATGAAGTGGTGGCGGCGATAGCGCAGCACACAGACGATTTCCGTGGCGAGCGCATCGTTGAGCAGCTTGAGTACAGTGGTTATGTCGGCCTGGTAACCCGCGGTTACGGCGCCTTCTTCGATGTGCTGGCGCGCTTGCTTGCGCAGTGTCGCAACGTCTTTGATAAATGGTGTTGGGCTGTCGGACATGATGGCCTCGATATTTGGGTTATGGACGAAGATCGGCAACGGGAGACTGCAGATATCGAACGAGGATGGAAACAAACGCGCCGTTCGACTGACGCAGGTAATCGGCGCGTAAGGTAGCCCTCAGGATTCGCCCCCACAGCGAAAGTATCGTTACTACCGGACCATCAGTATAGACCTCTTAATTGGAGCGCCGAGCGTCACTGCCGAGCCGGTACCAACGTGAGAATGGTAAGCGCCGCTCAGAGTTCCTGCCGAAGTGCTAGTTGCCAAAATGAGTCCCGCTGGTTTAGGGCAAAGCGGGGCTGTGGCCGCAGGACGCAGTCGCGGAGGTTAGATTAATCGCGCCGCGTTCGATTCGAGCCGCTACTGGCACGGCGATGCTCATAACCCGCAGCAGGCGCCGGGCCAGGAGCCGCTGATGTCATCTGCGGCGACTCATTAGGAAGGTGACCACTGCCAAAATAAGACCCACTACAAACAGCACCCACGCAATCTGCTGCGAGATCACGGCGACACCGCCCACGCCGAGCAACCCGGCTACGACGGCGATGATTAGAAACACGGCTGCCCAGTAAAGCATCGCTACCTCCTGCTAGTGAGCTGAGATCAACGCCACTCCGTCACACCTGTTGCAGCTCTCGCTCGCTCGGCCGGTGGTAGCCGGCGTCAAAACACTTGGCCCAACCACTTGGGCAGCGGCTCGAGGAACCTCGGACGGAGCATTCAGTACTGCGAAAAGCTACAGAATCCCGAACAAGTGCAAGGCGATCAACACGACTACCGGAACGCCCATGGCCCAAAGAATGATCGTTTTCATTTTGCTGCTCCTAATCGATGAACGGTGTGCGAACCGGTGAAGACGTTAAGAGATTGGCCGCTTGCTTTTGTTTTCGCAATCCGTATGCCAACGCGCTAATTTGCGCGTTCACGCTGGAACTGCCCGTCGCATATGGCTTTCTAGATCCCGTCGCGCAGTGGCGTCGGACGATGCGCATGCAAAGTCTTCAAGCGCATGTAGGTATTACATGCGAAGGTACGGTCAGAGTTGTTCCTCCCGCACTGATCGGGACTAGTGCAGCCGCCGGAGGGCGCCAGGACTTCGCAGCGTGCTGGCGGCAACGCAGCCCCCGACGCCCGATTCCGCTCGTCGAGATCACGTACTATTCGGCTCTCGAAATTCCCGTCCTGAAGCTGGAAGGAACATCATGAGCGAGGATCGCAGTACGCAAGCCGCGCAGTACCTGTTAGCCGCACACACTGAACGCGCGCAATTCGGAGCGCTGCCGGACGCATTTGCGCCGCGAAACATCGCAGATGCGTACGCGATCCAGGATGCATTCCGCGTCATGCGCACACCGATCCTCGGCCCGGTTGCCGGCCATAAAGTTGCGCTGACTTCTCTGGTCATGCAGAAGATGGTCGGTTTTTCTTCGCCGTTTGCGGGCCCGATTCACGCCGGCATTATCCATCGTCACTCGGCGACGCTTGCGAGCAGCGATTACGGACGCCTTGGAATCGAATGCGAGCTCGCAGCTTCGCTCGGCGCGGATCTGCCGGTTGCAAATGCGCCGTATACGCGCGAGCAAATTGCCGCTGCCGTCGACACCTTGATGCCCGCGTTCGAGCTGGTCGACGATCGTAACGCCGATTACACGAAGATCTCGTCGCTGATCCTCACGCTGATCGCCGACAATGCCTGGAACGGCGGCATCGTTCTCGGTGAACCGGTGCGCGACTGGCGCGCGCTCGATCTCGCGAACATATACGGCGTACTTCGCATCAACGGCAAAGTCGCAGGCGAAGGCTACGGCCGGGATGTGCTGGGGCATCCGTTCGAAGCGCTGGCGTGGCTTGCCAATACGCTTGCGGAGCAGGGCACCAGTTTGTCCAAAGGTATGGTCGTCATGACCGGCAGCATGATCGCGACTAAATTCGTCGCCGCCGGTGATCGCGTGTCGCTGTCGGTCGATGGTCTCGGCAACGTGGAAGCCAGCGTCGCATAACATCCGCTTGTCATAGCTCGACCATCTCGCAGAAAATTTGCCGCGAACCCAGCTGGGTGCCCGCAGGTGCGCCTCGACACCCTGACGGCGCTCAGCGCATCGAGCGACTGCGATTTGTGCGATTGGACGGCGCGAAATGAGCATCGTGTCCACAAGACTCGGTGAGGCGTGCAGCACGGTTGCATCACGCGACGGTCGGGGCGCGCTTGACCACGAGCCGGTACGACGCGAACGCGCCCCAGCCTGCGACGGCCATAGCGATTGCCATTGGCGCCGGCGTGCCATTGTGCAGATGGCCGACGAGATAACCCAAAAAAGCCGCCCATCCCATCTGAATGAATCCCATCAGCGCCGACGCGGAACCGGCCATCCGTGGAAACGGCGCGATGGCGCCCGCCATCGCGTTCGGCAGTACCAGACCGGCGGATAGCATGTAGAAGAACGTCGGCACCAGCACGGCGGACAGTGTGTAGACGCCGCTCAACGAGAGCGCCGCCATCACGGTTCCGGACAACGCGCTGAGCAGCGTGCCGATCGAGATCATGCGATCGATCCCGAGCCGCATGGTGAGCCGTCCGGCCGATAGCGTGCCGCTCATGTAGCCGGCGACGACCACGGCGAAGCAGTAGCCGAAGCGATTCGGTGCAACGTGCAGCACGTCGATCAGCACGAATGAGGAGCCTGAGATGAAAGCGAACAAGCCGCTGTAGCAGAATGCAACGCACAGCGCGTAGCCGAGGAACGAGCCGTGCCGCAGCACCACGCGATAGTTCGCTAGCAGCATCGCCGGACGCGCCGCGTCGGGATTGCGATCCACATTGGTCTCACACAGCGTGGCGAACACCGCTGTCAGAACGACAACGCCGAACAGGGTGAGCGCAAAGAAATTCGATCGCCAGCCGAATGCAACTTCCAGATAGCCGCCGATGACTGGACCGATCGCCGGCGCCAGTGCAGTGGCGGCGCTGATGTACGCCAGCATGCGCGCGGCGCGCTGCAATCCGTGGATGTCGCGCACGATCGCGCGTGCGATGACGGGTCCGCAACAGCCGCCGAGAGCCTGCAGGAAGCGCGCAGCGATCAGCCCGCCGATCGTCGTCGCAAATGCGCAAGCCAGGCTGGCGACGCAGTAGATCGCGAGCCCGCCGAGCAATACCGGCCGCCTTCCGAAACGATCCGAGAGAGGACCGTACGCCAACTGCGAAACGGCAAACCCCACGAGAAAAACCGACAGCGTCAACTGCACGCGCGCGACGTCGGTGCCGAACACATCGACCATGGCGGGCAGCGATGGCAGATACAGGTCGGTCGAGAGCGGTCCCAAGGCGACCAGGCAGGTCAGCAGCGTGGCGATACGCCGGGATCGTGAATCCCACGCCATTCAGGTTCCTAGCGCGAACAAGCGCACTGCAGGCTCGCGCCAAGGCCTGGTACTACCGGTCGAACCGGTCGCGATCGACGGCAATGCCGATGAGCAAAGGTGACGCGCTAGGGCGCGTCCCCGCGATTGCCGGGAAGCAAGCCCCGAGAGCCGACGGTCCATGACGATTCCTGCAGGAAGAGTATTCCGGGCATTTTGCACTGCCCGGGCGCCCGACACCGTAAAGCTTGCAGTGCGTCGACAAGCCGGAACCCGATCTGGTCGCGTCGTTGCGCTCGGCCGCGAGGAAATCCGCCGGTGGGGCCCGCATGCGGGCGAGTTCGGCTGCCGTGGCCCGGGTTGCTGGCGAAAAAGCCGCATGCGAATCGAACATGCACTGACGATGCATTTCTCCAAACGATAACCCGCTCGCCGCAGGCGGATTCCCCCCGCAGGGGCAATTTCGCGAGTGAGGAAAAAGCGATCGTTGCGTGGGCAAGTTATTTGCATAGTCCAGGCGGGCCGTTACGCCGGTTAGTCCGCGGTGACGCTCGGCCTCGGACGATAGCCACCGAAGCAGACTTCGGCCACGACCCATTTGCGGGATTGCATTGCCCCCGAAACGAAAACCCGGCAAAAGAGCAGCGCGTATAGCCATCGGACATGTACCGGAGCTCGCTTGAAGCCGCTTCTGTGTGCGATGCGCCGATCCCCGACTATGAGCCAAGATAACGACCGGCGCCGACCTGTAATCGAAGAGCTCGAGCCGCGCATCCTTTACTCCGCGGACCTGAGCCCGGTATTGCCGTCCGTACCGGTGATCGCCGAACAACGGACGCTGGATGCAGCCGGCGAGTACATCAACCACAACGTTGAGCAGCAAACCAGCGTTGCAGCAGAGCACGCGCGCCGCGAGATCGTATTCGTCGACGCCGCAGCACCCGACTATCAAGGGCTGGTCGACGATGTCAGATCGCAATCTACGTTGCAGCGGCAGCTGGACGTCGTGGTACTGGACAGCACGCGCGACGGCATCGCGCAAATCACCGCAACGCTCGCTGGCGCGCACGACGTCGACGCGATCCATATCATTTCGCACGGCGCATCTGGAGCAACTCAAGTCGGCAGCACGCAGATCGATGCGAACGCCATCGATCGCAACGCTGCGCAGATCCAAAGCTGGGCGGGCGCACTTTCTGCGGACGGCGACGTGTTGCTGTACGGCTGCGATGTCGCACAAACGCCCGATGGCAAGGCGATGGTCGACGCGTTGGCTCGCCTGAGCGGCGCCGATGTCGCGGCAAGCGTCGACGTGACAGGTAACGAAAGCCTCGGCGGCGACTGGGATCTGGAATATCACAGCGGATTGATCGAAACCGCCGGCATCGTCAGCCCGCAGGAGCAGACCACGTGGGCGCATCTGTTGGAAGACGCGCCGCACGACATCACTACTGCGCCACCACAGTCGTCACCCGCGCACGGTGGTTCCACCTCCGCGACCTTATCTCCGTCCACTCCGACAGTGGCGGTCGCATCACCGCCCCTCGTCTTCGAAGCGGACGTAGGGCAGGCTGGCGGCAACTTCGATTTTATCGCGCACGGTAACGATTACGCCCTTGGACTGGATCAAGGCAATGCCACGATAGGCGTGGACAACGGTAGTTCAACATCGGTTGTCCAACTCACACTCGTTGGCAAGAACGTCGCCCTTAACGCACAAGCCGAAGGGTTGCTCGAATCAAAAACGAACTACCTAGTCGGCACGGCCGATCAATGGCGCCAAGACATCGCCAACTATAGCGGGGTCCAGTACCGCAACGTGTATGACGGCATCGACCTGCGTTATTACGGCACCGAGCGTCAACTGGAGTACGACTTCATCGTCAATCCGGGCGCGCAAGTCGATACGATCCAATTGCGCTTTGATGGGGCGAAGAACCTGGCTATCGCCAACAACGGGGATTTGATCCTGACGCTTGACGATGCTGGGCACACAATCGAATTCAAAGCCCCGGTTGCGTATCAAAACGGCGCCTACGGCCGTGAGGCGGTGGACAGCCACTACACTATCGCTGCTGACGGTACGATTGGTTTCGCGACCGGGTTGTACGATACCAGTCGCTCACTCGTCATCGATCCTGTTTTGTCCTATGGCTCTTACTTCGGCGGAACCTCGGCCGATGCCGCGGCAGGCATAGCGGTCGATGCCGCAGGCAATGTCTACATCACCGGTTATGTAAGCTCGACCACCGGCCTGCTGGGGACGATACTGGGCGCCGGGACCGGTGAAGACGTGTTCGTCACGAAATTCTCGCCCGACCTGAGTACACGCGTGTACTCGGCGTATGTGGGCGGCGGCGCAAACGATCGAGGAACCGCGATCGCAGTCGATGCCAGCGGCAATGCTTACGTTACCGGTTACACCAAGTCCACCGACTTCGGGACTGTCTCCGCATATGACAGTGCCCGCGGCGGCGCGCAGGACGCGTTCGTATTCAAACTCAACGCCGCCGGAACGGCATTGGTCTACTCCACATATTTGGGTGGGAGCGGGGGCACCGACGTCGGCTATGGGATCACAGTCGATAGCTCAGGAAGCGCATATGTAACCGGCTTCGCATCGTCGGCCGACTTTCCAACTACCGCCGGTGCGGCGGACACCACTTATGCCGGTGGCGAAGCGTTCGTAACCAAGCTAGGAGTCGCCGGAAATACGCTTGCGTATTCGACGTTCGTTGGAGGTACGGGGTCCGACACTGGGCACGCCATCACGCTGGATCTGGTAGGTAATCCTGTCGTCGTCGGCGAGACGACTTCGAGCAATTTCTTCACGACGGCGGGTGCGTTTCAATCGACGTCCGGCGGTAGCACGGATGTATTCGTTTCCCGACTCGACAGCACAGGTTCATCGATCACGTACAGCACCTATCTGGGGGGCAATGACGTAGACATTGCTTATGCGGCCGTGGTGGGTCCAACAGGACGCATCTACGTTACCGGAACAACTGTCTCCAGCAATTTCGATATCACATCAGGCGCATTTCAAACGGTCAATCCTGGGCGAGCTACGTTCATGTCGGTGCTCGATCCTGCAATCAGCGGCTCTGGTGCCCTGATCTACTCTACTTTTCTGAACGGGGGCGGCAACGACGACGCAGGAACTGGAATTGGCGTGGACGGCGCGGGAAAGGTCTACGTCGGCGGACACAGCGACGCGAATCCTGGCAGCCAAACGGATGGCTTCGTTGCCCAGATCAATCCCGCTGGCGGTGGAGTTGCAGATCGCACCTATATCGCGTTCCTGGGAAAGAACGGCAAGCTAGACGAGGTCAACGCCGCCGTATATGCCAACGGGAAATTCTACGTGGCTGGTGACACTGCATCCAGCTCCGGCATTGCGACGGCGGGCAGCTATGACACTACATTCAGTGGCTCCAGTGACGCATTCACGGCGGTCTACACATTCAATACGCCGCCGGTTCTTACAGGTACTAGCGCGACGTTAGCGTATAGCGAGAACAGCGGAAAAGTGGCTGTGCATGGAGCCATCCTGGTTAGCGATGCAGACAGCGCAACACTCGTAGGAGCAAGCGTCCAAATAACCGGCAACTATGTGAATGGCGAAGACGTCCTGGACTTCAACAATGCGAATCCATGGGGCATCAGCGCGGTTTGGGTTGCCGCGACGGGGTCGCTAACGATGACCGGTAATGCCACCGTGGGGAATTATCAATCCGCGCTCCGCACAGTCACATACGAGAATATCAGCGAGAAACCGAGCACCTTGGCGCGCTCGGTAACCTTCATTGCAAATGACGGGGTATTTGCAAGCTCGTCAATCAGCCGATCGATTAGCGTAGCGTCGATCAACGACGCGCCAACTAATTCGGTGCCGGGTCCGCAAACAGTCAGTGAAGACACTGCGCTGGTATTCTCCGCCACAAATGGAAATGCCATTTCGATCGCGGATGCGGATGCAGGGACCGCCGCGATGCAGATCACGCTCAGCGTATCCAACGGAACGACCACCCTTTCACAGACTACCGGCTTGACGTTCGTCACCGGCACCGGCACTGGCAATCCGACCATGACGTTCACTGGGACGATCGCCAACGTCAACGCTGCGCTGAACGGCTTGCGCTTCAACGCAAATGCCAACTACAGCGGCGCAGCGAGCCTGCAGATTGTCACGAATGATTTGGGCAGCAGCGGGGCTGGCGGCGCGCTCACTGCGACCAGCAACGTAGCAATCACGGTGACTCCGGCAAACGATGCGCCGGTGAACAGCGTGCCGGGCCCGCAGGGAACTGCCCAGAACACTGTATTGGTTTTCTCTGTAACCAATGGGAACGCCATTACCGTGTCCGACATCGATGCCGGCCCGGGCGCTCTGGTAGTCACGCTCAGCGCGTCGAACGGCACGCTAACGCTTGGCTCACAAGTAGGGTTGAGCTCAGTCACTGGCGATGGGACCGGAACGGTGGTGATGTCCGGAACGATTGCCAACGTCAACAGCGCACTGAACGGACTGGGCTTCTTGCCGAGCTTCAACTTCGGCGGCCCCGCGAGTGTACAACTCTCAACCGACGACCAGGGAAACAGTGGTACCGGCGGCGCATTGATCGACACGGATGTGATCAACATCAACGTGTCGGGAAATGTCTCTCCAGTTGTTGTCACCACCGCGCCACCGCTCGCGTACACCGAGAATGCGCCTGCCTCTGTCATCGATGCCGGAGTCACGGTTGGAGATGCAGATTCGCCGCTTCTCGCTCAGGCAGTGGTACGCGTTGCCGTTGCATACAACAGTTCCGAAGATGTTTTGGCTTTCACGAACCAGTTGGGAATCGTCGGAAGCTGGGATGCCGGTACAGGCACCTTGACCTTGACCGGTTCGGCTAGCGCAGCCGATTTTCAGACGGCCCTGCGGAGCGTCACTTATCAGAACCTCAGCGAGAACCCAGATACGACGAGCCGCCTAATCACCTTTACGGTAAACGACGGAATTGCTGATGGCGCTGCAGCCGCGCGTTCGATCGCCATCACCGCTGTGAATGACGCGCCGACGACCTCTGCGCCGCTCACGCAAGCCGTGAACGAAGATACTGCTTTGGTGTTCTCCGCAGGTAATGGCAATGCGATAACGGTCGGTGATCCCGACAGCGGAACTAGCCCCCTGCAGGTTACCTTCACGGCCGCCAATGCAACCATAAACCTGGCGCAGGTAAATGGCCTCACTATCGTTAGCGGTAGCGATGGCAGCAGCGCGCTAACGGTGAGCGGAACGGTATCCGATCTCAATGCGGCGCTAAATGGACTCACGTTCCATCCCAATGCCGGTTTCAACGGGGTCGCCGGTCTGAACATTTCCACGGATGACCTCGGCAATACCGGGAGCGGCGGTGCCAGTACAAGCAGCGCGGCAGTAACCATCACCGTAGCAGCCGCCAACGACGCGCCAACGGGAACCAATAGCTCACTTACTACGTTGGAAGACAGCTCCTACGTTTTCTCGGCGGCTGACTTCGGCTTTAGCGATCCGAGTGAGACGGCACCCAACAACCTCGCGGCGGTTCGCTTTTCGACCCTGCCGAGTTTGGGCACGCTTACCGATAATGGCATCGCGCTAACCGCTGGGCAGTTCGTCAGCGTCGCGGATATTGGAGCTGGACGGCTCATATTCAATCCAGACAAAGACACTAACGGAGTCGGCTACGCGAGCTTCACGTTCCAGGTTCAAGATGATGGTGGCACAGCAAACGGTGGTGTTGACCTCGATCCGACACCGCGAACGATGCTGGTCAATGTGACTGCCGTCAACGATGCTCCGGTCGGCGCAGACGGCGCTGTTACGACGGTGGAAAACACGGCGTATACGTTTACCGCGTCGGATTTCTCCTTCAACGACCCGAATGATGCTCCGGCTAACGCACTAGCATCGGTAACCATCGCATCGCTGCCAGCCGTCGGAAGTCTCACCCTATCCGGCACCGCTATTACGGCGGGTCAGGTCATCTCGGCAGCGAATATCGCCGCCGGAAATCTCCGCTTTGCGCCAGCGGCAAATACCAGTGGCGCAGTCTATTCGACGTTCACCTTTCAATTGCAGGACGACGGCGGCACGGCCAACGGCGGTGCGGCGCTCGAAGCGACGCCGCATACGATGACGATCGACGTATCGCCGATCAACCATGCGCCGCAGGGCAGTGACGTTGCTATTACGGCATTGCAGGACACGCCGTATACGTTCAACTCGACCGCGTTTGGATTCAGCGACGTTAACGACACGCCCGCGAACAATCTCTTGACGGTGAAGATCATCAGTCTCCCCGGGGCCGGAACGCTCATGGACAACGGTGTCGCCGTCAGTGTTGGCCAACTCGTTTCGCGTGCAGATATCGATGCCGGGTACCTGAGGTTTCATCCGGAGCTGAACGCAACCGGTGTCGGCTATGCGACCTTCGGCTTTCAATTGCAGGACGATGGCGGCACTGCAGGCGGCGGTGTTGATCTCGACCCGACCGTTCATGTGATCTCGATTAATGTCTCCCCGACACCCGCGTCGCCCGTTACGCCACCGGTCATCCCAACGCTGCCGCCCAGTACGGGCCCGACACCGCCGAGTGTCTCTGTTGCACCACCTTCGTCCATACCGGTGGGAAGTACGACGACCGATCCGAAGGCCGATGACGATACAACCTCAACGGCTTCTACAGCGAGCAGTGGCAGCGACGCCGAGCCTCAATCTGCTACCACCGCGATGACAGTCGAGAACGAAACACCAAAGCCGTCCCACCCGTCGGGCGCTGTGCTCAATTCGGCTGGAGGGGGATCCAATCATTCCGCTTCCCACACGGAATTTCAAAAGACCCCGTTTCAGCTTGCGTCGCTATTGGATCGAGCGGTGCCGCCCCCCGATGCGGCTGCATTCGACGCAATGAAGCCTGACCAGCCTTACACGCTGACCGCCGATCCCGCCGCGCTCGCCGCCTACAAGTCCACGTTGAGAAACGATCACTGGGTTGGCGAGTTAAATCATATGCGCGATGACGTAGACGAGCAGATCAGCCTGGAGAAAAAGATAGTCGGGTCGACGGTGGCCGTTACCGGATCCGTCTCCATCGGCTACGTCATGTGGCTGCTGCGTGGCGGGGTTTTGGTGAGCAGCCTGCTGTCATCGCTGCCAGCGTGGCACATCATCGATCCTATGCCGGTGCTCTCTGGCGCTAAGCGTAAGGACGACCGGGAAGCAGAGAACGATGATCCACTCGAGAAGTTGTTCAGCCGCGCAAAGGCGGTCATCGCTCGGGGCCGCAAGAGTACAAAGCCGGGTTCTACCGTTAAAGACAACGACTACACCTTGCCGGCTTAAACAAGCAAGCTGCGCGTGAGGGCCAGTTAGATACTAGCGAGTCGGTCTCAATGTTCCGGTGCCACCGCTATTCGGTTGCGGCCAGCAGCCTTAGCCGTGTAAAGCGCCGCATCCGCGCGCTCGATAAAACGCGTGATTGTCTCCGCAGTACGGTATCCCGCCACTCCAGCAGAGATCGTGATGCTTTGTATGAAGGTTTCGCTGTTGAGCCGTTGGACCCGGCTGGCGGCAATCTTTTCTCGCAGCGTTTCCGCCACGCTTCGCGCGCCGATTAAGCGGGTATCCGGTAGTAGTACGGCGAACTCTTCACCACCGTAGCGAGCAACTGAATCTTTGCCCTTAACACTCGCCTTCAGGAGCTCGCCTATCGCACGAAGAACTCGGTCACCGAGCACATGCCCGAACGTGTCATTGACTTGTTTGAAGTGGTCGATGTCGATTAGCACCAGACACAGAGACACATCATTATCGTTAGCACAAATGACTTCAGCGGCCATCTGCTCATCGAAGGCCTTGCGGTTGAGCAGACCTGTTAGGCCATCCGTCAATGCCTCCTGCCGCACTCGCATAAGGTCGTGC
>JBBRGM010000014.1:0-24698 GCA_038240725.1 Burkholderiales bacterium
CGATTTGGGACTTGCGCGCGCGCTGCTGCCTCTCTCTACAGTTAAGCTGATTCATTTTGCTAATCTGATCGTCGCCACTCTTCTCTCGGTGCGCGTGGCCGATGCGCTGGTCAAACGCGACTCGGGGTCGGCGCCGACCCCAAAGCGCACAACGCGCGATCAGGATTTGGTCTCACTCGAAGAAGAGCTCGCGCAGAGTCTGGGCACGAGGATAAAAATCGTCCCCGGCAAAAAGGCGCAGGTCGCGTGAGCATCGACTACACCGGTCTCGATCAGCTGGAAGTGTTGCTGGCAAAGCTTCGCTGAGCTTGTGCATTGCACGGCTGGATTGACACTCGTGCACCAAACTCACTAAAATCGTGGGCTTTTTGACGGGCCGCCGGCTTACAACCCGGCGCTTGACGGGTAGATTTCACGCAGTAGATTTTAGCGGACGTCCCTCGAACAGCGGCGTCTACGCAACACCGGCCTCCTGGCACTATCGGGGCGTACTTGCAACACCGGTGCATGACGTAGGAAGTTCCTTGCGCACGACCATCGGCAAACTCGTAGGTCTACAAATAGTAGTCACGGTGCTCAGCGCATTGGTGGCGTTTTTTCTCAGCGGAGCAGTGGCAGGATGGTCGGCAGCATTGGGTGGTGCAATCGGTTTCGTCCCCACCGCGGTGTATGGCTGTCTGCTCTTGTGGCGCCCTGTCGGAACGCCGCGAGGCTTGCTGCAGCAGCACTACCTGGGCGAGTTCGGCAAGCTGGCGATCACTCTGCTGATGTTCGGAGCCACATTCGTCTGGATCAAACCTCTGTCTCCGCCGCCTCTGTTCTTCACTTACGTACTGACGTTGGCGGCGTACTGGGCGGCCCTTGTATTGTTCGCCTGAACGCATTGTTTGCATGAGCTGGGATAAACATGGCAGAGCACGCACAGACCACAACTGAATACATTACCCACCACTTAACAAACCTGTCGGTGGGCCACGGGTTTTGGACATTCCATATCGACACGTTGATCGTCTCAGGCGTAATCGGCCTGGTGGTATTCGGTGCAATGGCGTGGGCAGCGCAGCGCGCGACCGCCGGTGTGCCGGGCAAATTTCAGAATTTCGTCGAGATGGTGGTGTCCCTGGTCGACTCGCAGGTGAAGGACACGTTCCACGGCAAAAGCGAGCTGATTACCCCGCTGGCGATCACTATCTTCGTCTGGGTGTTCGTGATGAACGCGAAGGATTTGATTCCCGTAGACTTCATTCCACTCACACTCGAGCACGCCGGTGTCTCGCACTGGAAATCGGTACCGACCACCGACCCGAACCTCACGTTCGCCATGTCGATCACCGTGTTCTTGCTGACGATTTTCTACAACATCAAGTACAAGGGCGTCGGCGGCTGGATGCACGAGGTATTCACGGTGCCGTTCGGCAAATGGCTGGCGCCGGTTAACTTGCTATTCCGGATCATCGAAGAGCTCGCGCGGCCCATCTCTCTCGCGCTGCGATTGTTCGGCAACATGTACGCGGGCGAAATGGTGTTCATCCTGATCGCGCTATTGGGTATCTGGCAGTTGCCGCTCGCACTGCCGTGGGCACTGTTCCACGTTCTTATCATTACGCTTCAGGCTTTCGTTTTTATGATGCTCACGGTTGTCTACATGAGTCTGGCCGCCGAACATCATTGATATTCTCTCACTCTAAACAAGCTGCTCAAGGAGAAATAATGGAACTGTCTTTGTTGCTGGGTAACATGTCGATCGCGGTTGCCATCCTGATCGGAGCCGGCGCGCTGGGTACCGCAATCGGCTTCGGCATCCTCGGTGGTCGCTTCCTCGAGGGGGCCGCCCGCCAGCCAGAGATGATCCCGACGCTGCAGGTGAAAATGTTCATCGTTGCCGGTTTGCTCGACGCGGTGACCATGATCGGCGTCGGTATCGCGCTCTACATGCTGTTCGCCAACCCGTTCATCGCGCTGGTCCGTCCGTAACCGCCGGCCTCTATCGATCGACTAGGAGGACAGCGTGAATATCAACGCTACATTGCTGGGCCAGGCCATCTGGTTCGCGATCTTCATCTGGATCACGATGAAGTACATTTGGCCGCCGATGAAGCGCGCGATGGATCAGCGACAGAGGCAGATCGCCGAAGGCTTGTCCGCCGGCGAGCGCGCAAAAGTCGAGCTCGAAGCTGCTGCCAAACGCGCTGCAGAGATCGTGCAGGAAGCCCGCACGCAGGCGCAGGAAATTCTTGCCCAGGCAGAAAAGCGCGGCACGCAGATGGTCGACGAAGCGAAAGGCACTGCGAAGGTGGAAGGCGAACGCACCAAAGCCGCGGCGATGTCGGAAATCGATCAGGAAGTATTTCGCGCACGAGAAGCGCTGCGCGCACGGGTCTCCGCGCTGGCGATTCAGGGCGCCGAAAAGATTTTGCGCCGCGAAGTCGACGCCAAAGTGCACGCCGATTTGCTGACTGCAGTAGCCGCCGAGCTCTGAGTGCACCATGGCAGAACTGGTAACGATTGCTCGTCCCTACGCCCAAGCCGCGTTCGGTCTGGCCAAAGACCAAAATCGCCTGGCGCAATGGTCGGACACACTGAGCTTTCTCGCTCAGGTGTACGCCGACCCGCAAATGCAGGCCGCACTCGCGAATCCCGATCTGACCAAAGAAAGCACGGCGAAATTGCTGCTCAGCGCAGCGTCGGACCGCGTCGATGATGCCGCACGCAATTTGGTGCTGCTCATGGCGCGCAACGATCGCCTTTCCGTGCTTCCGCAAGTCGCTGCGTTGTATGAGGAGCTGCGGGAGAAGCACGAGAACAAAGTGGAAGCCATGATCCAGTCGGCGTATGCGCTGAACGATGCGCAGCTGAAAACTCTGGTCGATCGTCTGGAGCAGAAGACCGGGCACAAAGTAGACGCAAGTGTCGCCGTCGTCCCGGAGCTCATCGGCGGTGTGCGCGTACAGATCGGCGACGACGTATGGGATGCATCCGTGCGCGGACAGCTCGACGCGATGACCGCAGCCCTCGCCAGCTAACAACACGCTATTCACCACGCAATTTTATTAGGGGTCAACCATGCAGTTGAATCCATCTGAGATCAGTGAGCTGATCAAAACCAAGATCCAGAATCTCACTGTCAGCGCCGAGATGCGCACGCAGGGCACGGTGGTATCCGTCACCGATGGTATCTGCCGCATCCATGGCCTGTCGGACGTGATGCAAGGCGAGATGCTGGAATTTCCGAACAACACGTTCGGCCTGGCGCTCAACCTGGAACGTGACTCCGTCGGCTCCGTGGTTTTGGGCGAATACGAACACATCACCGAAGGCGACATCGTCAAGACGACCGGTCGCATTCTCGAAGTGCCGGTCGGTCCGGAACTGCTCGGGCGCGTGGTGAATGCGCTGGGTCAACCGATCGATGGCAAAGGTCCGATCAACGCCAAGGCTACCGACGTGATCGAGAAGGTCGCGCCGGGTGTGATCTGGCGCAAGTCGGTATCGCAGCCGGTGCAAACCGGGATCAAGGCAATCGATGCGATGGTGCCCGTTGGCCGCGGCCAGCGCGAGTTGATCATCGGCGATCGCCAGACAGGTAAAACAGCTGTCGCGGTCGACACGATCATCAACCAGAAAGGCAAAGATCTCTTCTGCGTATACGTCGCTATCGGCCAGAAGGCATCGACGGTCGCCAATGTCGTGCGCAAGCTCGAAGAGTACGGCGCGATGGAATACACCATCGTCATCGCAGCAACGGCATCCGAATCCGCAGCGATGCAATACATCGCACCGTATTCCGGTTCGACGATGGGCGAATACTTCCGCGACCGCGGGCAAGATGCGCTGATCATCTATGACGATTTGACCAAGCAAGCGTGGGCGTATCGTCAGATCTCGCTGTTGCTGCGTCGTCCGCCGGGCCGCGAAGCGTATCCAGGCGACGTGTTCTATCTGCACTCGCGTTTGCTCGAGCGCGCAGCGCGCGTGAACGAAGCGTGGGTAGAACGCTTCACCGAAGGCGCCGTGAAAGGTAAGACCGGTTCGCTGACCGCATTGCCGATCATTGAAACGCAGGCGGGCGATGTCACCGCGTTCGTGCCGACCAACGTGATCTCGATTACCGACGGCCAGATCTTTTTGGAAACGGATTTGTTCAATGCCGGTATCCGGCCCGCCATTAACGCGGGTATCTCGGTGTCACGGGTGGGCGGCGCTGCGCAAACAAAAATCATGAAGCGCAAAGACACAGGCGGCGGCGTTCGCTTGTCGCTCGCGCAGTATCGCGAGCTGGCTGCGTTCGCGCAGTTCGCATCCGATCTGGACGAGACCACACGCAAGCAGCTCGAACGCGGCCGCATGGTCACCGAGTTGATGAAGCAGCCGCAGTATCAGCCGCTGCAAGTGTGGGAAATGGCACTGACGTTGTTCGCCGTCAACAGCGGCTACTTCGACGATATCGACATCAAAAAAGCGCTGTTGGCTGAGCGCTCGATGCGCGACTACGTGAAGAGCACGAAGGCCGATCTCGTCGGCCGCATGGACGAGAAGAAAGATCTCAGCGCCGACGATGAAAACCTCCTGCAGGAAGCGCTGAAGGCTTGGAAGCAAAACGGCACTTATTGATACGGCGTTTGCCGACGTTCGCACACCTCAGCGCGCTTAGAGCCAAGGGCATTTATGGCGGGAACCAAAGAAATCCGCGTCAAGATTCGCAGTGTGCAAAACACGCGAAAGATTACCAAGGCCATGGAAATGGTCGCGGCATCGAAGATGCGAAAAGCGCAGGAACGCATGCGCATGGCGCGTCCGTACGCCGAAAAGATTCGCAACGTCGCGGCGCACATGAGCCACGCCAATCCGGAATATCGCCACCCGTTCCTGGTCGAGCGAGACACGGTCAAGCGTGTCGGCATCATCGTCATCACCACGGACAAAGGTCTGTGCGGCGCGCTCAACACCAACGTCCTTCGCCTTGCGCTGACCAAGTACAAGGACTGGCAGGCTGAAGGCGAAGAGATCGATGTGTGCGCGCTGGGCGGCAAGGGTTTGAACTTCATGCAGCGGATCGGCGCTAACGTGGTGTCGCAGGTCACCGGTCTGGGCGATCGGCCCAATCTCGAGAGCCTGATCGGTGCTGTGAAGATCATGCTGGATGGGTACGCACATGACCGTTTCGATCGTCTGCTGATGTTCAGCACGCGCTTCGTCAACACCATGAAGCAGGAACCGTCGATGGAGCAGCTGCTGCCGCTGTCCGGCGAACGGCTCGGCTCACCCGAAGGCACGTGGGATTACATCTACGAACCGGAAGCGCGCGTCGTGCTGGATCAGGTGCTCACGCGCTATGTGGAAGCGCTCGTGTATGAGGCCGTCGCGGAAAACATGGCCTCCGAGCAATCGGCACGCATGGTCGCGATGAAAGCCGCGACTGATA
This sequence comes from Burkholderiales bacterium, assembly GCA_038240725.1. Taxonomy (GTDB): domain Bacteria; phylum Pseudomonadota; class Gammaproteobacteria; order Burkholderiales; family SHXO01; genus SHXO01. The sequence continues at coordinate 5,423 of JBBRGM010000014.1, forward strand.
ACGCAGCCACATTGATAGACGAGCTGACGCTCATCTATAACAAGAATCGGCAGGCTGCTATTACCAAAGAAATCTCGGAAATCGTCGGCGGCGCCGCCGCGGTTTGAGAAGCGAAGATAACTAATCGGGGTTCAAATGAGCGAAGGAACTATTGTTCAGTGCATCGGTGCAGTCGTGGATATCGCGTTTCCACGCGAAGGCATGCCGAAGGTCTATGACGCACTCGTGCTGGAAGATTCCGCCGAGTCGAGCTTTGCGGAAAAGGGACTAACCTTCGAGGTCGAGCAACAGCTCGGAGACGGCGTTGTACGCTGCATATCGCTCGGTTCATCCGACGGATTGCGCCGCGGTATGAAAGTCCGCGGAACGGGTGCGCCGATCTCGGTGCCGGTTGGACCGGGAACGCTCGGCCGCATTATGGACGTGCTCGGTCGCCCGATCGACGAGGCGGGGCCAGTCCTAGCTGACGAACGTCGCAGTATCCACCGCCCCGCGCCGAAGTTCGACGAGTTGAGCCCATCGGTCGAGCTGCTCGAAACCGGCATCAAGGTTATCGACTTGGTCTGCCCGTTCGCCAAGGGCGGCAAGATCGGCTTGTTCGGTGGCGCCGGCGTCGGCAAGACCGTGAACATGCTCGAGCTGATCAACAACATCGCCAAGCAGCACGCTGGCTTGTCGGTGTTCGCCGGCGTCGGAGAGCGCACTCGTGAAGGCAACGACTTCTATCACGAGATGAAAGATTCCAACGTTCTCGACAAAGTCGCGATGGTGTTCGGACAGATGAACGAGCCGCCGGGCAATCGGTTGCGCGTTGCATTGTCGGGTTTGACCATGGCGGAAAAGTTTCGCGACGAAGGCCGCGACATTCTGCTGTTCATCGACAACATCTATCGCTACACCTTGGCTGGGACTGAAGTGTCCGCGCTATTGGGCCGCATGCCTTCTGCAGTGGGTTATCAGCCGACTCTGGCGGAGGAGATGGGACGACTGCAGGAGCGCATCACATCGACCAAGGTCGGCTCCATCACGTCGATCCAGGCTGTGTACGTACCTGCCGATGACTTGACCGATCCGTCACCTGCAACGACGTTCGCCCACTTGGATGCGACCATTGTTCTGTCGCGCGATATCGCCTCTCTGGGAATTTACCCGGCAGTGGATCCGCTGGATTCGGCCTCGCGTCAGCTCGACCCGAACGTCATCGGAGAAGAGCATTACGCGACGACCCGGCAAGTCCAGGTCACTCTGCAGCGCTACAAGGAACTGCGCGACATCATCGCAATTCTGGGTATGGACGAGTTGTCGCCTGAGGACAAACTCAGTGTGTCGCGCGCGCGGAAAATCCAACGCTTTTTGTCTCAGCCTTTCCATGTCGCGGAAGTTTTCACGGGATCGCCCGGCAAGTTCGTGCCGTTGAAGGAGACGATCAAGGGCTTCAAGATGATCGTCGACGGTGAATGCGATCACTTGCCCGAGCAGGCGTTCTACATGGTCGGCGCCATCGAAGAAGTGTTCGAGAAAGCCAAGGCAATGCAGTAAGGGTACAACCCCCAAACTTTTCTGCGGATACTAGATGGCCCATACCATTCACGTCGACGTTGTAAGCGCCGAAGCGCAGATCTTTTCCGGCGAGGCTGAGTTCGTCGTGCTGCCGGGCGAATCCGGCGAGCTCGGCATTTATCCGCGGCACACACCGCTCATCACACGCATCCGTCCAGGCTCGGTTCGGATCAAGGTGGCGGGCACCCAGGAAGAGCAGCTGATCTTCGTCGCCGGGGGCATCCTGGAAGTGCAACCCAACCTGGTGACCGTTTTATCCGACACCGCGATTCGCGGTCAGGACTTGGACGAAGCCAAAGCGCTCGAAGCGCAAAAGCGCGCGGAAGAAGCGCGCCGCAATGCGATCGATAAGGAAGACATCGCGGTAGTCGAAGGCGAGCTCGCGATGCTGGCAGCTCAGCTCGCGGCGATCCGGCGGCTGCGCAAGCGCTAACGACGCTACCCATCTGCTGTGCAGATGACGTATGAAGAAAGCAGCTCCGGCTGCTTTTTTCATGTGCATCTCAGGCCGCCACAAAGTTCAACGGCATCGTCGCAGCCGACAGGCGCTTCGCTCCGGTTCCTGCTGCTCGGCTCGCCACTGCTCCGTGTCAGTTGTGGCGAGGCGACGCTGCCACGGCCGCGCAAGTCAAACGCGCCCATTTCGGTTACGCGCATTAATCGCGTTCTTTCTCTACACTGCGTGAATACGATCATCCCTGGGAGCGGTTTATGGGTCAGCAATTGGACGCGATAGAGCTCACCAAGCAGCTCGTGCGGATGAACACGATCAACCCGCCCGGCCAAGAGGAAGCGTGCGCCCGTCACCTTGGCGCACTCCTGGAAAAATCGGGCTTTCAAGCGCGCTATCACAGCTTCGGCGAAGGCCGTGTCAGTCTCATCGCGACCATCGGCGGCTCGTCGGAGAAATTGCCTTTGTGCATGACGGGACATATCGACACGGTGCCGCTCGGCGCCGCCCCGTGGCGTATGGATCCGTTCGCGGGCGATACCGATGCCGGTAAACTTTACGGACGCGGCACCAGCGACATGAAATGCGGAGTCGCCGCATTCACCGTTGCTGCTTTGAAAATGGCGCCACATCTCACCAGCGGTCCAGGCTTGACGCTCGTGATCACGGCCGGCGAGGAAACCGGCTGCGAGGGGGCGTTCCACATGCTGCAGGATGGTGTCCTTGGGATGGCAGGCGCCGTGGTTGTTGCTGAGCCGACATCGAATTATCCGTTTCTCGGTCACAAGGGCGCGCTGTGGTTGAAGGCACGAACGAAAGGCGTCACCGCGCACGGCTCGATGCCTGAGAAAGGCGTCAATGCGGTGTACAAAGCAGCCCGCGCAGCAAGCATCTTGGAAGGCTTTCGCTTCAGCAATCCAGCGCACGGATTGATGGGACAGGCAACGCTAAATCTCGGCACGTTCCACGGTGGGCTCAACATCAACTCCGTTCCCGATCAGGCCGAGCTAGGCATCGACATCCGGACGGTGCCGACCGTAAATCATCGTCAGCTAATTGATGCATTAGCTGCTCAGCTCGGCCCCGATGTTGAGCTCGAACCCTTGATGGATCTAGAGGCGGTCTACACCGAGTCGGCAGATCCGTGGATGCAAAGCGTGTTCGAGATCATGGCCTCCGTTCTCGGCGAGCGCCCCGTCCCGCGCGTTGCGACTTACTTCACCGACGCCGCGGCGTTGAATCGGGCGTACAAAAATCCGCCGACCGTGATTCTAGGGCCCGGCGAACCGCAGATGGCGCATCAGACCGACGAGTATTGTCAGATGGAGCACGTGCGCAACTCGGTCGGCGCTTTCGAAGAAATCATCAAGCGCTGGTGCGCGGTTTAATTCGAGCGCGCTGATGCACGCAAACTTATCGGCTGCATTGGCGGACAGTTTCCAACGCTACGCCGAACGAATTGCGTTGCAGACGCCTACGGGCGAACGCTTCACCTACGCACAAGTCGCGCAACAAGTCGCTCGCTATAAGGCGGTTTTGAACGGCGCCGGCGCAATAAAAGGCGACCGTGTAGCGGTGCAAGTGGAGAAGTCGCCGCGATCGCTATTTCTCTACCTCGCTTGTCTACGTGAAGGCGTTGTGTACGTGCCGCTGAACACGGCGTATCAGCCCGCGGAGCTCGGTTATTTTCTGCAAGACGCCGAGCCAGCGCTAATAATCGTGAGCGTCGAGGCTGAAGCGTCAACGCGCGCGCTCGTCACGAGCCTGAATTCCAAAGCCCGCGTGCTGACGCTCAGCGCTGACGGCGGAAGTTTCGGTGCCGACTCGACTGCACCGGGCGAGATTAAAGCCGCCGATATCGAGCCCGATGACCTGGCCGTCATCATCTACACGTCGGGTACAACAGGCCGGTCGAAGGGCGCGATGCTGACACATCGAAACCTGCTCTCGAACGCGCTGGTACTGATCGAAGCCTGGGCGATCAGCGCCGATGACGCCATCGTGCATGCGCTGCCGATTTTCCATGTGCACGGTTTGTTCGTAGCGAATCACTGTGCATTACTCTCCGGCGCGAAGCTGTTGTGGCATGCAGGCTTCGATACGTCTGCAGTGATGGACGATCTGCAGCATGCAACTGTGATGATGGGCGTGCCGACCTTTTACACGCGCTTGCTCGCACAATCGACCTTTACCAAAGCGCGCTGCAAAAACATCCGGCTATTCATTTCCGGCTCGGCTCCGTTGCTGCTGGAAACGTTCGAACAATTTCGCGCAAGAATCGGCCAAACCATTCTGGAGCGCTACGGTATGTCCGAGGCCGGCATGATCGCTTCGAATCCGTTGCGGGGCGAGCGTCGAGGCGGAACGGTCGGGTTTCCTTTGGCCGGCGTGGCACTACGCGTCGCCGATGCAAGTGAGCATGCGATCGCTGATGGCGAGTCAGGGGCAATCCAGATTCGGGGCGACAACGTATTTGCAGGCTATTGGCGCAATCCGGAAAAAACGCGCGAGGAATTTACTGACGACGGTTGGTTTCGCACCGGCGATATCGGCGTATTCGATGCCGAGGGCTACCTCTCGATCGTTGGGCGCGCCAAGGATTTGATCATCACGGGCGGATACAACGTGTATCCGAAAGAGATCGAGCTGGTGCTCGATGCAATTCCCGGCGTGCACGAATCCGCGGTCGTCGGCGTGCCGCATCCGGATTTCGGCGAAGCGGTGACAGCAGTGATCGTTATGGATGGAACCCGCTCCCATGTGGAAGAGGCCGCCGTCATCGCGCATTTGAAGACCTGCCTGGCAAACTATAAGGTTCCGAAACGGGTGTATTTTGTAACCGAGCTGCCTCGCAACGCGATGGGAAAAGTGCAGAAAAACGTCGTCCGCGAACAAGTCTCCCAACGCTAGCAGTGTCTTTGCAGTCAACATCAGTAACGTCCCTACATAAAACCAAGTGCCCAAAAAAGGCCATTTATGCACGCTAAAAATCTGCTCGGTGCCAAACGTACCGCGAAACAGCGCTACCCCCGCACACCGCATGTCGTTCCCGCTGTAGCTATTTCTCTGGGTATCGGCGTTATCGCCGCGCTCGCTTCAGTGCGCAGCGCGAAGCGTCCACTGCCTGTGGTGCACACGCTCGAAATCGATCGGTAACTCGGGCGCTGGTACGAGATCGCCGCGTACCCCAATCGATTCGAACGCGGGTGCGTTGCCACCACGGCCACGTATTCCCGGCTCGGCAACGGCGAACTGAAAGTGGTCAATCAATGCCGCGAAGGTGGCTTTGCCGGAAAGGTGCGGACGGTAGAGGGTACGGCGTGGATGGAAGATCCAGCGAATCCGGCCAAGTTGAAAGTGCGCTTTTTTTGGCCGTTCTCAGGTGACTACTGGGTTGTTGCCTTAGACGAGGACTATCGCTGGTCCATCGTGGGAGAGCCGTCGCGGCAGTACTTGTGGATACTAGCGCGGACGCCGACGCTAGACTCGGCGGTATATGCGGGCTTACTGGAGCTGGTTAGTTCAATGGATTACGACCCCGCGCGCCTGCGGCAATCGCCACAAGTTCCGGCTTGAGCGGAGCGTGTGTCGTCCTCACTAATGCGACTGCTTCGTAGCCCGGATTATCGGCCTTGAGGCCGGGCTCGTCGGTGCTGTCGGCGCGCGCACTCAACAGATAGACGATTCCCGTGATAGCCATGCTGAACACGACCCCAACGATCAATCCCATCAGTACGACTTGCAGGAAGTCCTGCATCATGGCGTGACTTACGCGGCGGTTCATTCGTAGCTCCTTCTCGCTTCTTATCGGCTGGCGAAGGCAATAATCAAGCCGTGTCGACAATTGCTGCCGAGAGAGCACGGGTAAGGGAAACTCGACACTGCGAACGAGGTTCCCCGGCAGTTAGAACAGCGAAGCCACCATCTTCGCTGCGAGCACGAATAGAATAATCGCGAAGGTGCGCTTGAGCAGGTTCACCGGCATGCTGTGCGCAACGCGCGCGCCGAACGGCACCGTAACAAAAGCCCCGAACACGAGACCGAGCAGCGCCGGGACATAGACGTATCCAAGACTCATCGGCGGCAGGTGAGTTTTGCCGAGTCCCGTGTAAATATAACCAGCAGCACCGGCGATCGAGATCGGCAATCCAATCGCCGCCGCCGTCCCGATGCAATTTCGAATCGCGACGTTACTTCTGAGCATCAGCGGGATGGTGATTACCCCGCCTGCGACGCCGACCAGACTGCAAAAGGCGCCGACGACAATTCCCGCGATGGCCATTCCTAACCGGCCGGGAAGATGTCCGCTCGGTTTCGGTTCTCGGTTTACCCAGATCTGAACCGAGGAGTAGCACACGAATACGGTGAAGATTACCGCGAGGTATCGCGACGGAAGACGATCGGCGAACAGCGTTCCCAGCAAGGTGCCCACGATGATGCCGGGCGTGACAGCGCGCGCGACGTCCCACAATACCGCGCCCCGTATGTGATGGGCGCGCATACTGGTCAGATTGGTGAATATGATGCTGGCCAGCGATGTGCCGAGCGCCAGATGGACGACGCGATCGTCTGGAAAATGCTGCGCGGTAAACAAAAACACCAGCAGCGGGACCAGGATTACGCCGCCACCGATTCCGAGCATGCCTGCGAAGAAACCCACGAACAGACCAAGCAGCAGATAGACGGCCCACCACGCTTCGGGAGACCACGCGTCCACGGCGGGTCAGCGCTTCGCGATGCGGTCCAGCAGTTTCAGAATGAACTTCCATTCATTCGCCGCCACTTCCGTAATCGACAGCCGATTGCCCTTTTGCAAGGTGCGCATTTGTGCGAGTTGAGCGTGCGCGCGCATTTCCTGCAGTCCCAGCAATGCGGTCTTGCGCACGAGCTGCACATCGACGTTGAACCAGCGCGGTTGTTCTTTTGTAGATGCCGAATCGAAATATTCGCCCTTACGATCGAACTGAGTCGCATCGGGGTAAGCGCGCTTGCTGATCTCGACGATGCCTGCGATGCCGGGTTGCGGACAGCTGGAGTGATAGAAGAATGCTTGATCGCCCAACTGCATCTCGTCGCGCATGAAGTTGCGCGCCTGGTAGTTGCGCACGCCCCACCACGCCGTCTGCTGGCGAGGCGCTGCGGCCAGATGATCGATCCCATAGACGTCGGGTTCGGACTTCATCAACCAGTAGCGCACGCGGATCCTATGTGGGTTGGTGTGCTTGCTTGGCGAGCGCGCTCAATTCGTTCGCGACAGATTGAACGATAGAGGAAGCGTCGCGACCGCGTCAATGATCGCACCGTGCCGCTCGAGCCAAGTGGGTTGCCGCCGCACAAAAAAAGAAGAGCGGCATTGCCGCTCTTCTCAATGGGGGCGCCCCCCGCAAATGCCGTCAGGCCGAATATCTTGAACCTAGGCTCAAGGTGGTCACTTTCCGAGCGCATCAGGCGCTTCCTATCGGACGCGCACAACAGCGCTACTAGAGGCCGCAACCGGGCTCACCACATTGGTTCAAAGAATTTACAGCCTAGACAAACACAGCAGGGGGCAACTTTGATCTTCGGACGCAAGAGACGAAGCTTGAACTACTAGTGCACGCGAGGCAGCGCTGAAAAAACACAGCAGGTGAAAATAGCGCCTGCTTAAAACAAATCCTCTTGTGCGGACATCGCTTCGTCTATCGTTGCCGCCATTTTTTGCATTCTACGCCGATACGTTTCGTTGTCAAAACCGCCCGCCGAGCGCATCGAAAGCAACTCGTGCGCGATGTTCAGCGCAGCCATGATAGCAACGCGTTCGTTGCCGAGAACCTTGCCGTTCTCGCGTATTTCGCGCATCTTCGCGTCGAGATACTCGACCGATTGCAACAGCTCAGCCTTCTCGTCCTCGCTGCAGACGATGCGTAATGTGCGATCCAGAATGGTTACTTCGACGCCGAGCCCTTCCGGCTTCATCCCTCGGCCTCGGGGAGTCTTGCCAGCAAAGTCTCCAGTCGCGTCCGCGCGCTCTCGATCTTTTCTGTCAGCCTCTTGTTGCCGCTCTGCGTTGCGGCCAGTTGCTGCCGCAATTCGTGGTTGTCTGTTTGTAGGCGATGGCATAGCTGTACCAACTGGCTGAGTTTTTCGTCGAGGCTATCAAGCTCCGCTTCCATCGACGCACTATAGAGATAAAAATCTTGTGAAGTCAACTGGTAACGGATTGGTCTGAATGTTCTTTAGTAATCCACGCAGCAACCGCCGATGCGCGGTTTTCGCGAGCCTTTGCAACCCGAACAGGGTGCCTCGGGGAAGAATCCTTGAGCCCAAAGCGGGACCGGGCGCGGTGCCGTCCAAGCGACGCTGCGGTCCAGAAGTTCATCGGTCGCGCGCAGAAGTCCTTGAGGTTTGCGTGCAATTACTCTGAGCGTCGGGCCGGCCTTGAATTTATCGGGACGAGTGTTAAGGTGCGGCCATGACGGGACCTCAACTCTATCTGCGGCTGGTAGCCCACGTGCGCCCGTACTGGCGCATCTTCGCGATATCCATCGCTGGAATGCTGGTTTCGGCGGCGACGGAAGTTGCGCTGCCGGCGGCGGCGAAGCCGTTTCTGGATGGCACGTTCGTCCACAAGGATCCGGTATTGATGCGCTGGATTCCGCTGCTGCTGATCGGGCTGTATCTCGTGCGCGGGCTCGGCGCGTTCGCCGGGCAGTACGCGAGCAGCTGGGTGGCGATGCGGGTAATCATGGACTTGCGGCAGAGAATGTTCGGCAAGCTCCTGGTGCTGCCGCTGAGCTATTTCTCGAACAACTTGAGCGGCAAGCTGATCTCGAAATTTACCTTCGATGTCGCGCAGATCGCCGTCGCGGTGACCTACGTCGTCACCGTTTTGGTCAGAGACTCGGTCACCATCGTGGCGTTGATGGCGTACCTGCTTTGGCTCAACTGGCAGCTCACGTTGATTACGTTCGTGATGATTCCGCCAATCGCGATCGTTGTGCGGTTGTTCAACCGACGCCTGCGCGGGCTCACGCGGCAAACGCAGCAGTCGATGGGCGAGATCAACCACGTCCTGCAGGAAACGATGGACAACCAGAAGGTCGTGAAGATCTTCGGCGGCCAGGTGTACGAGTCGCATCGGTTCGGCGATGCCGTCAACCGGGTGCGCCGTCTGTTGGTCAAGGAGCAGTCCGCCGCAGCGGCGAACGTTCCTATCGTGCAATTGCTCGCGGCAATCGCCGTGGGCGTCGTGATCTTTCAGGTGACACTGGACGTGCAGGCTGACCGCACGACCGTCGGCGGCTTCGTGTCTTTCATCGCCGCGATGCTGCTGGTGACGTCGCCGCTCAAACGGCTGACTGGAATCGGCGAGCACATCCAACGCGGCTTATCGGCGGCGGAGAGCGTCTTCTCGCTGGTCGACGAAACGCCGGAAGACGATCGCGGAACGATCGACCTGGGGCGCGCGCGGGGGGACATTCGCTTCGTCGATTTGTCGTTCACTTATCCCGAGGCCGACCGGCCGGCGCTGCAGGGGATCAACCTGGCCATTGCAGCGGGCGAGACGGTGGCGCTGGTCGGCCAATCGGGCAGCGGCAAGACTACGCTGGCCAATCTGGTGCCACGGTTTTTTCATTCGACATCCGGGCGGATTCTGATCGACGGCTACGACACCGAGGAAATCCGCCTCGCGAGTCTGCGTACGAACATCGGACTCGTGAGCCAGGACGTCACACTGTTCAACGACACGATCGCTGCGAACATCGCCTATGGCGGCAAGGTCGATGCGAGCATGGACGAGATCGTGGATGCCGCGAAGGCCGCCCATGCGTGGGAGTTCATCCAGGCATTGTCGCAGGGACTGCAGACGCTGGTCGGCGAAAACGGCGTAAAGCTCTCGGGCGGACAGCGGCAGCGGCTGGCGATTGCGCGAACGTTGTTGAAGAACGCGCCGATCCTGATCCTGGACGAGGCGACATCCGCACTCGATTCGGAATCCGAACAGCATGTGCAGGCCGGATTAGATGCATTGATGCAAGGTCGCACCACCATCGTGATCGCGCACCGTCTGTCGACCATCGAGAAAGCGAGCCGCATCGTCGTGCTGGACAAGGGACGAATCGTCGAGATCGGGACGCATCGCGAACTGCTTGCACGCGGCGGCATCTATGCGCGCCTCTATCGCATCCAGTTCACGCAGGAATCAGCGATCGATCTGGCGCCGCAAGTTGCGAAGTAGGAAGTAAGGCGCGAGGTTAGTGCGCCTCGTCCCAGTTGCTGCCGACGCCCAGGTCGACCACGAGCGGAACGTCGAGCGCAGCGACGTCGATCATCAATCGCGGCAACTCCGCTTGCAGCAGTGCGAGCTCTTCATTGGGCGTCTCCAGCACCAGCTCATCGTGCACCTGCATGAGCAGTCTAGTCTTGAGCCGGTTGTCGAGCAGCCAGCCGTGCACCGCGATCATCGCGAGCTTGATCAGATCCGCCGCCGTGCCTTGCATCGGCGCGTTGATTGCAGCGCGCTCCGCACCTTGCCGGCGCTGACTATTCGACGCATTGATGTCGTTCAAAAATAGGCGGCGCCCGAACACCGTCTCGACATAGCCAGCGACGTGCGCGGTGTCGCGCGTGCGCTGCATGTACTGAGCAACGCCGGGGTAACGCGTGAAATAGCGATCCATGTATTGCTGAGCGGCGCTGCGCTCGATACCTAAATTGCTCGCCAAACCGAACGCGGACATCCCGTAAATCAACCCGAAGTTGATGATCTTCGCATAACGGCGCTGCTCGCTGGTGATGTCATTGGGGTCGGCCGAAAAAATCTCGGATGCCGTTCGGCGATGAACGTCCTCACCTGACGTGAACGCGGCCAGCAGACTTGGATCCTGCGAAAGATGCGCCATGATGCGCAGCTCGACTTGCGAATAATCCGCCGAGACGATCCTGAATCCATCCGGCGCAATGAACGCTTCGCGGATGCGGCGTCCTTCGGCATTGCGAATCGGTATGTTCTGCAGATTCGGCTCGTTGCTCGACAGACGCCCGGTGATCGCAACTGCCTGGCGATAGTTGGTGTGCACGCGGCCGCTTTGTGCGTCGGCCATGCGCGGGAGCTTGTCGGTATACGTGCTCTTCAGCTTCGACAGGCCGCGATATTCGAGAATCAATTTCGGCAGCGGATAGTTGACCGCGAGATCCTGCAGGACTTCTTCATCGGTCGATGGCTGGCCGCTCGGCGTCTTTTTCAAAACCGGCAGCTGCAGGCGATCGAATAGCACTTCTTGAATCTGCTTCGGCGAATTCAAATTGAACGGCTGTCCTGCGAGCTGTTGCGCTTGCTCTTCGATCTGCACCATGCGCCCGCCGAGCTCGCCGCTCTGGATGTCGAGCAGCCCGCGGTTCAGGAGTACGCCGTGCCGCTCCATATCCCACAACACCTCGGACACCGGCATCTCGATGCTGTGATAGATGAGCTTGAGCTTTTCGTCCTTCTCGATCTGCGGATAGAGCGCCTCGTGCAATTGCAACGTGATGTCCGCGTACTCGGCTGCATACTCTGTTGCGCGTTCGACCGAAACCTGATCGATGCAGATTTGTCCGACGCCTTTGCCGCACACCTCGTGAAACGGCAAGGTCTGGATGCCGAGATGTCGCTGCGCGAGATTGTCCAGCTCGTGATTCTTGTGGCTCTCGATCACGTACGACTGCAGCATCGGATCGTGACGCACGCCGGCCAGACGGATGCCGTGATTGTTCAACACGTGCATATCGTCTTTCGCGTTGTGCGAGATCTTCGCGTGATCGGCGCTCTCCAGCCATGGCCGCAGCCGTTCCAACGTCGCAGCGAACGGAAGCTGCTCGGTCACGCCCGGATAGCGATGTGCAAGCGGAATATACGCGGCCTTCCCCGGCTCGATCGCGAGCGAGAGACCAACGAGTTGTGCGACGTGGCCGTCGGTACTGGTGCTCTGCGTCTCGACTGCAGTGAGCGGTGCAGCTTCGATACGCGCGATCCAGCGCTCGAGCTGATCGGATTCGAGCACGGTTTCGTATTCGCGCACGCGGTCGATCGCAACCACGGCCGGTCCGAAATCGTTGCCCAACTCTTGTCGCCAGCTCTTGAATTCGAAGCGGTCGTACAGCCGCGCGAGCGCAGGCCTGTCCTGCGGTTGCAGAGTCAGGTCTTCCATGCCGACGGCCAGCTCGACATCGCACTTCACCGTAATCAGCCGACGCGCCTGCGGCAGCCAGTCTTTGGCTTTGCGCAGGTTCTCGCCGATCGTTCCGGTAACTTCGTCGGCGTGCGCGATGAGATTGTCCAGGGTGGCGTATTGCGCGAGCAGCTTGCATGCGGTCTTCGGGCCGACCTTGTCGACGCCGGGGATGTTGTCGACGCTGTCGCCGATGAGCGTGAGATAGTCGATGATGAGCTCGGGCGGCACGCCGAATTTGTTCAGCACACCAGCCGCGTCGAACGTCTCGTTGGTCATCGTGTTGACCATGGTAACGTGCGCGTTGACCAGTTGCGTGAGATCCTTATCGCTCGATGAGATGACCGTTCGTACGTCTTGCTTGGTCGCTGTACAGGCCAAGGTGCCGATTACGTCATCGGCTTCGACGCCATCGACCTCGAGCAGCGGCCAGCCCATCGCGCGGATGCATTCGTACAGCGGCGCGACTTGCGCGCCGAGCTCATCCGGCATCGATTTGCGTGTCGCTTTGTACTCGGGATAGAGCGCGTCGCGAAAGGTCCTGCCTTTTGCGTCGAAAATGCAGGCGCTATAATCCGCCGGCACGTCCTTATGCAGGCGACGCAGCATATTGAGCACGCCGTAGATGGCGCCGGTCGGCTCGTCGGTCTTGGTGCGAAGATCCGGCAGCGCGTGGAAGGCGCGGTATAAATACGAGGACGTGTCGACCAGCAGCAAAGTTTTCATTCGAAGCGCACCGGCGCAGTTTTGTAATCCGTTCGCGCGGAGTCGACGACGATCTGCCACGCGAGCCCGCTAAATGATTGCACAGACATTGACCGCGCCACGTGCGCTAGGCTGACCACGAAGATGACTCTTGCAGACAAAATTCCAAGGCCGCTGGCGCCTGAGCTGATCGAAAAGCCCTGGTCGGGGAGAGAAGCGTGGCGGGTGTTCGGGATTATCGCAGAATTTGCCGAAGCGACCGAACGCCTGAGCTCGATTCGTCCCGCGGTGAGCATCTTCGGCAGCGCGCGCGTCCCCGCCAGTCATCGTTACTACGCATTGGCCGAAGACATTGCGCGCCGGCTCTCCGACGCGGGCTTCACCGTAATTTCGGGCGGCGGCCCGGGCTTGATGGAAGCGGCGAATAAGGGCGCGATCGAAGGCCGCTCGCTTTCCGTAGGTCTCAATATTCAACTGCCGAACGAACAGCACAACAATCCGTATCAGGATCTCAGCTTGTCGTTTCGTCACTTCTTCGCGCGCAAGGTAATGTTCGCAAAGTTCTCCTCTGCGTATGTCGTTATGCCGGGTGGCTTCGGGACGTTGGATGAATTGATGGAAGCGTTGACGTTGGTACAGACGCGCAAGATCCGGCGCATGCCGGTGATCCTCGTGCATGGTGCGTTCTGGCGTGGCTTGCTGGACTGGATTCGCACCACGCTGGTGTCGGAAAAGATGATCGATCCCAACGACGTCAATCTGATCCAGGTCATCGACGAGCCCGCGGATGTCGTGAAAGCGATTTTCGATCATTATGAGAAGCGCGGCTTCGAGCCCTCCCCCGCCGAACGCGAATCTCAGCTCAATTTGTAAGGACGCTCGCCCCGCATGTCGGTCTACACCACAGTCGAGCCGGACCAGCTCGCTGCCTGGCTAAAAAATTATTCGATCGGCCCGCTGCTCGGCATGGAGGGCATTTTGTCGGGCATCGAAAATACCAATTACTTCGTCACCACCACGCACGGGCGTTTCGTGCTCACGTTGTTCGAAAAGCTCCAGCCCGACGAGCTGCCGTTCTACTTGAATCTGATGTCGCATCTGTCCATGCATGGCATTCCGTGTCCGAAGCCGATCGCGAATCTGCAGAACGAATTTCTCGGCGAGCTGAACGGCAAGCCGGCCACCATCGTCACGTGTCTGGAAGGCGCACCGGTGGTGTATCCGACGCCGGATCAATGCGCGCGCGTGGGCGAGGTATTGGCGGAGCTGCATCTGGCCGGCCAAACGTATCGCGCGCAACTGGAGAATCTGCGCGGACCGAAATGGTGGGGCGGCGTTGCGCCGGAAATCTATCCGTTCCTCAGCAACGAGCACGTCGCGCTGCTGCGCTCGGAGATCAGCTACCAGTCCGTGCATCGCCACGATGCGCTGCCGCGCGGCGTGATTCACGCCGACTTGTTTCGCGACAACGTGCTGTTTCGCAGCGGCGCAAAAGCCAATGAAACGGTCGGCGGCTTGATCGATTTTTACTTCGCATGCGTCGATGTTCTGGTGTACGACGTCGCGATCACGGTGAACGACTGGTGCATGGACGATGGTTGTGCGCTCGACATGGCGCGTGCCACCGCTCTGTTGGAGGCATATCAGGAGGTGCGCCCGTTTACGCAGGACGAGCGCTCGGCATGGCCGGTGATGCTGCGTGCCGGTGCGCTGCGATTCTGGGTGTCGCGCCTATACGATTTCCATCTGCCGCGTCCAGGCGCACTGACGCATGCACACAACCCGGATCGCTTCCGTTGCATTCTGCAAGGTCACATCGACGATGCGCCGCGCGCTGAGAGCCTGATCGCGTAATGCGGCACGCGACTCGTTTCTGATGCATATCGTCAGGCTGCCGGCCAGTCGCGGCTGGCATTGGATCGTGCAGGCGGCGCGGCTGCTGCGTCGCCGTCCGATGGTTTGGCTCACGCTGCACGTCATGGTGCTGCTGGTCGGCGCGGCGCTCACCGCTATCCCGGTACTGGGGCCGATGATGTTTGCGCTGGTCACGCCGGTATTGATGGCGGGGTTGATGTTCGGTTGTCGCGATCTCGAGGCTGGGCGCGAGCTCGAGCTGAAACATCTGCTGCGCGGTTTTCAGCATGAGCCCGCGCGGCTGATCACGATCGGCGGTGTCTATCTCGTCGGTCAGATCGTCATCGCGGGTTTGCTGTATCTCGTCGGCGGCGAGGAATTGCAATCCGCACTGAAAGCGGCGATGTCGCCCGACGCCGATCCGGCGGCGCCCGCGGTCATGAACGACCGATTGTCATTGTCGGTTCTCATCAGCCTTTGTTTCTTCGTTCCGCTGGCGATGGCCGTGTGGTTCGCGCCGGTGCTCGTCGCCCTGCAAAATCTACAACCGCTGGAAGCGATGAAGCTGAGTGCGCGTGCTTGTCTCAGCAATATGGCGCCGATGGTCGTCTATGGGTTCGGACTGGTGGCGACCATGATGGTGTTGCTGCTGCTGTTGCGGCTGGTCCTCGGCGTGCTGCTGCCGGGCGTCCCGCTGCTCAAAAATCTTGCCGCGATGGCTGTTCTGGTGCTGTGGGTCGCGCTGACGATGATCTCGGTCTACACCAGTTATCGCGAGATATTCGATTCCGACCCGGCGGCGACCGCTTGAAGTCGCTGGTCTCAGGCGCGCGTCAGCCGCGCGTATTCGATTGCGAGCTCCTTCATCCCGCTGTGGCGGAAGTTCACCATCACGCGCGAATCGGAGCCACGCCCTTGAATGCCGACGATCACACCAGCGCCGAACTTCGGATGCGTCACGTCCTGCCCGACTCGCCACGGCGAAGCTGGATCCGGCAAATTGAATGGCACTACGTTTATGTTGACCCCCTTGCTGACCATCCTGCCTTGCCACGCAGCGGGTCGCGGGTTCACTTTGCGAAGCAGCTCGGTGGGAATTTCGGTCAAGAAGCGGGACGGAATGTTGTAGCGCGTTTGCCCATGCAGCATGCGCGTCTGCGCGTGGGTCAGATAGAGACGCTTTCGCGCGCGCGTGAGCGCCACGTACATCAAGCGGCGCTCTTCCTCCACGCCGTCGGATTCATTCAAGCTGTTCTCGTGCGGGAACAAGCCTTCTTCCAGCCCGCTGATGAACACCGCTTCGTACTCGAGACCTTTGGCGGAGTGCGCGGTCATCAATTGCAGCGCGTCGGCGCCGGCAATCGCCTGATGCTCACCGGCTTCCAGCGCCGCATGCGATAGAAAATCGTTGAGCGCGGCCAGCCGATTGTCCTCGTAAGCTCGCGCTGGTTCCTGCGCGCCGGATACCGCAGTGGCATCGCTGATCGCGAGCGGGACGGCCGCTTCACCCTGAAATCCGGCGGCCGCGTTGATCAGCTCATCCAGATTTTCGATGCGGTCCTGCCCTTCGCGCTCGGTCTCGTAATGCGTCTTCAGGCCGCTGCGCTGAATGACGAGGTCGACCGTTTCCGCCAAGCTAAGACCGAAGCAATCCTGCCGCAACTGCTCGATCAATCGAATGAACGCGGCCACGCCCTGCGCCGCCTTGCCGGTCAGCACGTTGCTGCAAGCGGCCTGCCACAGGCTGGTGCCGTGTCGGCTCGCCATCTCGGATAGCTGCTCGAGGCTGCGCGCACCGACACCGCGCGCCGGCAGATTGATCACACGCAACAGCGCGCCGTCGTCTTCCGGGTTCGCGACCAGACGCAAATACGCCAGCGCATGTTTGATTTCCTGCCGCTCGAAAAAGCGTAAGCCGCCGTACACGCGATAAGGCAGCGCGGCGTTGAACAGCGCATGTTCGAGCACGCGCGATTGCGCATTCGAGCGATACAACATCGCGATCTCGGAGAGGCGAACGCCGCTGCCGCGCAGGCTCTGAATCTCGCCGAGGATGAACGCCGCTTCGTCCAGATCGGTCGGCGCTTCATAGACGCGCAGCGGCTCGCCGCTCTCCTGCGACGTCCACAACTCTTTGCCGAGGCGATTGCGGTTGTGACCGATCAGCGCATTCGCCGCGCTGAGAATATTGCCGAGGCTGCGATAGTTCTGCTCGAGCTTGATGACGCGTCCGTTTGCATACTCACGCTCGAAGTCGAACATGTTGCGCGCTGATGCGCCGCGAAACGCGTAGATGGATTGATCGTCGTCGCCTACCGCGAGAATGGCGTTGTGGCTGCCGGCCAGCTGTTTGAGCCAGCGATATTGCAGCAGATTGGTATCTTGAAATTCGTCGACCAGAATGTGCGCGAAGCGCTCCTGATAGTGATCGCGCAAAACTTCGTTGCGCGATAGCAGCTCGTAGCAGCGCAACAGCAGCTCGGCGAAATCCACCACGCCTTCGCGATTGCACTGCTGCTCGTATTCCGCGTAGAGCTCGGTCATGCGGCGATAGTGCTCATCCGTCGCCTCGACCGCCGATGCGCGCCTGCCCGCATCCTTGTTGCCGTTGATGAAGTACTGCACCTCGCGCGGCGGATACTTCTCGTCGCTCACGTTCAGCGCTTTCAGAATGCGCTTGATCAGCGCGAGCTGGTCTTGCGAATCGAGAATCTGAAACGACTGCGGCAGCTTGGCGTCGCGATAGTGGGCGCGCAGCAGGCGGTTGCACAGCCCGTGAAAGGTGCCGACCCACATGCCGCGCGTGTTGATGGGCAGCATCGCCGAGATGCGCACCAGCATCTCGCGCGCGGCCTTGTTGGTAAACGTGACCGCGAGGATACCGTGCGGATTGACCTGGCCGGTCTGGATCAGCCAGGCAATCCGCGTGGTCAGCACGCGCGTTTTGCCGCTGCCGGCGCCGGCGAGAATCAATGCCGATTGATGCGGCAAGGTGACCGCTTCGAGCTGCGGGGCGTTAAGACCGGTGAGAATGTCGCTGGAGATCACGTAAGCGCTAATCGACAGTTGGTGACGGACGAGGCATCCAGTTGCAGACCGAGATCAGACCGCGTGTGGCGACGGACCACGTTAGAAAAATGGGGCGTGAGGGTGCGGATGCAATAGCAAGATTATACCGGCTCGGCGCCGACGCGCTGGATGAGCGCGAGATCGCAACGGCGGCCCGTACTGCGCCGTGAATCGATGCTACGGGCCGACTTGCGCGACTACGGGGCTGACTTGCGCGCTTCGATGATTGCGCGAATGCGCGGTCCGAGGATCAGATCCATCGCCTGCGGCATGGCATCGCCGGGCACGACGAGCGTATCGGGCCTGGACATGAACGCGTGCCCGATATCGGCCATCAACTGCTCGAGCTCGGCCGTGTGCGGTTGCGCGAAGCGGATCACGACGAGACTTTCCTCCGGCGACGGGATGCCGTCCGCAGCGAACGGATTGGACGTATCGACCGTCGGCACGCGCTGAAAATTGATATGCGTGCGCGAGAACTGCGGCGTGATGTAGTGCACATAGTCGTACATGCGGCGCAGGATCGTTTGCGTGACTGCCTGCACCGAGTAGCCGCGCAGCTGCATGTCGCGATGAATCTTCTGAATCCATTCGAGATTGACGATCGGTGCAACGCCGATCAGCAAATCCACATGCTGCGCGATGTCCACGTCATCGGTCACTACGCCGCCGTGCAAACCTTCGTAGAACAACAGATCGGTGCCGGAGGGAATTTGTTTCCATGGCGTGAATGTCCCGGACGGCAGTGCGTGCTCGCGGGCTCGCTCTTCCGTGTGCAGATAGAGCCGCGCGCAGCCCATGCCGCGCTCGCCGTACTGCTGGAATAGCGTCTCGAGAAGATCGAGGTGATTGGATTCGGGACCGAAGTGGCTGATCAGCCGCCCGCCCCCGCTGCTTTCGATCTCATCGATTGCACGATGCATCTCGTCACGCGTGTAGCGGTGAAAGCTGTCCCCCTCGACGAATGCGGTTTGCACCGCTTCGCGCTGGAACAGGTCTTCGAAGATCTTTCTCACCGACGTGGTGCCGGCACCCGACGAGCCGGTTACCGCAATGATGGGGTGGCGTGTGGACATGCGACTCCCCGCGTTCGAGCGGTCGATGGTAACTCAAACCTCAAGGTTGGCGTTACCGGAGCACGACAGTCCGTTGCGCCAACCTATCGAGACCGAACACTTCGCGCGGGTTCGGTCTCCTCGTTCATGCGAGGCGCCCCGCGCGCATCGCCAACATCACTAACGGCAGCAATTATCGCAGCGCGGTGCTGGTTTCGGTGATGCCGAACTGGCCGAGCAAGCGTTGCGATATCGCATTCGCCTCGGCCCGGGACGCGAAGCCATCCAAGGCAACCCAGTAACCGTCGGCGATGGCCGTGATCGAGGCGGCGTATCCCGCATCTCGCAGCTGGCTCAGAGTCGTTTCCAGCTTGTCCTTCGTGAGCGCGTGC
>JBBRGM010000015.1:0-24435 GCA_038240725.1 Burkholderiales bacterium
TCCGCAACTGTGCGACGTCGCATTGATATCGGCGTTAGTATTCTATGCATTGCATGTTGCGCTCGGTGCCCGCCACATCTGGTTCGGCGCGCTCGACGGCGCGGGCGCTAAGATCGTCACGCAGCAGGCTCTGATGCTAGAGCCGGGGTTGCTGCCGGGCGAGTTGGCATTTCCAGTGGGCTCGCCGCATTTGTTCTCCAGATTGATGGGCAAAGTGCAGGGCCTGTGGTTCAGCGACGCACATCGCGTAAGGTTGTCGCCGCTGCTGCCCCCTGCGCTCGTCAACAAGCTCGGCAACCGGGAATTCTTCGCAATGTCGGTGCATTTGAAGGGGCAGCCGTACGGAATGATCTACATGGATGGCGGCAGCCATAAGCCGAAATTGTCCGAAACCGACTACGCTGGTTTCAAGAGCCTGTGTATGACGATGAGTCAGGCGTTGGAGCGCCGCGGGCCATAACGCGAACAACCACCCGGTGCCTAACCTCTGGTACGTTCTCAAAGCGGGACAGGTTCACGGTCCCTTTCCCGGCGGGGCGCTGGTGCAGGATCGCCTGCTCGGGCGCCTGGGCGCGGACGAGTTGCTGAGCACCGATCGGGAAGACTGGCATCCGTTTGCCTATTGGCCGCCGCTCAACCAGGCACTCGAAGCGGCTGCGCAGGCGGCGCCCGAGCAACAGCCGGGTTGGAACGCCGAACGCGCGAAAGCGCGCGCGCGATGGGCCGATCAACGCAGCGGAGAGGATCGCCGCGCGGCGATCGAACAAGAAGCGGGGAAGGGCGAACGTGGCGGCGATCGCAGATCGAAGCGGGCGAGTGGGCACAGAGCCGCGCGGGCCAGCGTGCAAGGTTTGCTGATGGACTTTCCGGTGTGGAAATTGATCGTCGCGCTGGCGCTAGTGGCCGTACTGGTAGCAGTGCTGGTCAATATGTTCGGTGCGGTGAATCCGATCGCGGTCGACATCCGTTAACGGGCTTGCGTCCGGATGAGCAATCCGGCGCCTGCGCCGTGACTAACACAGCGCCGATTGCGCGAATGCTACCGCCGCCGATCGCACACGGGACTGCAGCGGCCCGTCGCGCTGAAACTCTCCAAGTCATGGCACATGAAGCAGCTCTCATCAAAAGACAATCCACAGTACAAAGCGCTGGTCCGATTGGTACGGTCGGCGCGTGCGCGCCGCGAACAATCGCTGCTGGTGCTGGACGGCGTACATCTGGTGGAATCGTACTTGGCGGCGTTCGGTGCAGACGGTATGCAGTTGTTCGTCAAGATGTCGGCTGCAGAGCATCCCGAGATCGCAGCCTTAGCGATACGCGCACCATGTACGGCGCTGCAAGACACTCTGTTCGACGAGGCTGCGCCGGTCGAGTCGCCCATCGGCATCGTTGCGGTGGCGGCCATACCCCGGGTGGAGCCAGCCGCCGATGCGCTCGGCTTCCAGGTGCTGCTCGATGGCATCCAGGATCCCGGTAACCTCGGCGCCATCCTGCGCAGCGCCGCGGCGACCGGCGCAACCGCAGCCCATCTGTCGCGTTCATGTGCCGACCCCTGGTCGCCGAAAGCGTTGCGCGGTGGCATGGGCGCGCAGTTCCAGCTTCCGCTGTACGAGCATGACGATCTCAATGCCGCTGCCGCAGCACTGAGTTGCCGTTTGTTCGCGTCAACGATGGATGCGTCGCAGTCGTTGTTTGCAGCGGACCTGCGCGGGCCGGTGGGATTCGTAATCGGCGGCGAAGGCGCCGGTATATCTCCGGGTCTACTGGCAAGCGTGCCGGAGCGCATTAGCATACCGATGCGCGCCGGCATCGAATCGTTGAATGTCGCATGCGCCGCTGCCGTTATCTTCTATGAATGGATGCGGCAGTCCAACGCTGCGTGAAGGAAATCTTTCGGGGAAATCGAACTCCAATTGCAAGTGCGAGACGAGGAATTCCGATGAAGCCGAGCATGGTTCACGACCGGTCGCAGGACTGCTTTCCCGAGCCCGTAGCCTCGTTGGTGTATCGATATTTCTTTTTCGGCTGGCTGTTTCGCGATGTGAGCAGAGGCAGCCTGCTGGAGCGCGCGGCTAACTGGCGTGCCAACCAGGAAATGCGGCGCTACCTGCCGACGTACTTGCGACGCTGGCTGTTCATCTTCGTCGCCGGATACATGTTGGGGGCGGTGTTCGAGCTCGGGTTCGAGTACATGTACGCCGCGGCCTGCTGCTACAGCAGCAGCTGTGTTTCGGCGTCGGTGATCTTCGTTATCGTGTTTTCCTGGCTCGCGCTCAAGCAGCAACATTAGGCTTACGTCGCGCTCGACGCCGCACTAGATCGCCTGCAGTAGCTCGCCGCTACCCCGCAGCCGAGCGCCTGCATACGCGATGACTGCGGCCATCACCAACGGCATCAAGAACAGCGCGTCCAGCGCACCCGCACCAGGCACGCCGACGTAAAAGCTTTGCAACGATCCGCCGTGCTCCAGGACCTGGCAGAGCGCATGCGCCATGTCCAACTCCCCAAGGCGGTACGAAGGTCAGCGCATACGCAAGCGCAGGCGGGATGTATTCGCGCCGGAATAGCACAACGCGCAAGCGCTGAGAACGCGCTGAGCTGCAGGTCGTCGGCGCTGCGCAACGATTTTTGTGCTTGAGCAGTCGCAACGGCGCACATCGAGCCGATGCGCGCCGTTGAGATTGAGATTACTGCTGGGACGTATGAACGGTATTGCTGTTCTGTTCGATCGTTCTGCGCAAATACGCCAGCGGCGGCTCGGAGCCGCCACGTGGAGGCGGACGCACGCTGCGCGCATCGAACATTTTCATGATGTCGACGACGAGCTTGACGCACTGTTCGGGCGTCAGTCCATAGGCCGCGGAGACCGGTTGCGTGGACATGGTGACCGCGATCTGCGCGAGCGCCGCGTTGCCCAAGCGCAATGCGCGCTGAAAGTCGGCTTTGCTCACGATGAGGGTGAAGCAGCGGTCCATGATCGCCGCATACTCATCCTGACTAAGATCGGCCGGGATCGGCGTTATCGCTCGCGAAAATCCCAGCAGCGCTTTCGGTTGAATTCCTGGTACGGCGCCGATAGCCTGGTAGAGGTATTTGCTGGAAGCAATGCGTTGGCCCCAGCCCACGGCTGCATACGGTGGGATCGATAGCCCGCTGTCGGGAGATGGCCGTGCGCAGAAGGTCAGCGATCGAACGACACCATCGGAATCTGCGGCTTTACGCAGATCGGCTTCTTTCAAAGGTGCGGCTGACGCAACGCTGCCGAGCAGAACGAGGATGAGACTGCAGGTCGCTGGTAAAACGGATTTGCGGTTGCGCAAAGCATGCATCCTAGAGAGGTCGATTTGGCGAAGTCGTAGGTCGATCCTGCCAGGGCCAGTACTTTCACTTAACATAATATACATTATGCGCAGAAGAAAGAGCATTGGTGTCCGAGCTAAGTTATCGACAAATCGGACCGCCAATGAAGCGCTTTCGTCCATTCCACTGAAAATCCAGCGCCCAGCATAAGGAATTTCCTCAACTACATTTTACAAACAAACAGATACCTGTGAGCTGGTCTTAATCATGAATCTGAAATAGTTGGAAGAAATTACGGGTCGTTGCTGCCGACACTTCTTCCACACTTAGCTTTTTGAGACGCGCTATCTCCACGGCCACATGGCGAACGAACGCAGGCTCATTCGGTTTTCCGCGAAACGGTACCGGCGCCAGATATGGCGAATCTGTTTCGACCAACGTTCGTTCCAGCGGAACGGCGGTCGCCACTTCTTTTATCGCCACTGCGTTCTTGAAGGTCACGATGCCGGAGAAAGAGATAAAGAAGTTCATGGCGATTGCCTCGGTCGCGACCCGCATCGACTCCGTAAAGCAATGCATGACGCCGCCCACGTCTGCCGCATTTTCTTCCCGCATGACGGCAAGCGTGTCTTCCGCGGCCGAGCGCGTGTGAATGATCAGCGGCTTTGCGCACCTGCGAGCGGCCGCGATGTGCGTACGAAAACGTGCCTTCTGCCGCTCCGGCGTGACTTCCTGGTGAAAGTAATCTAGACCGGTCTCGCCGATGGCAACCACCTTCGGGTGACGCGCCAGCTCGATCAGCTGCTCGACGTCCGGCTCGGCCCCGTCGAACTGATCCGGGTGCACGCCGACCGAGGCATAGATGTTCGCAAACCGCTCGGCAACCGATAGCACCGCAGGCAACGTCTCGAGGCTCACGCTGACGCAAAGAGCATGGCTGACGCCGGCCGCCTGCATGCGCGCTACGACGTTCTCGATGTCGGCCAGCAGCTCAGGGAAGCTCAGGTGGCAATGCGAATCGACCAGCACGCTTGCGCCGGTCACAACGTATGCGTGGGGCGATTGAGCTGGAGCTGACCACCCAGGAGCGCCTCGATGCGGCTGCGCGCCGTGGCGCCGCTCTCGTCGTCTTTGAACTGGACACCGACGCCTTGCACGCGGTTGCCATGACAACCTGGCGGCGTCAGCCAGATGACTTTGCCGGCGACCGGAATCTTGTTCGCGTCGTCCATCAGACTGATCAGCATGAAGATCTCGTCGCCCAGTTTGTAGCTGCGTGCGGTCGGAATGAAAATGCCGCCGCCCTTCACGAACGGCATGTAGGCCGCGTAGAGGATGGATTTTTCCTTGATGTTCAGCGATATCGCGCCGGGTCGAGGCGCATTGCCGGCTGCATCGACAGACATTACCTCTCCTAAATCTCTACGGTGCGGGCATAGCCGATGGCCAAGCGCTCGCAGACAAGACGAGGATTGAGGGGGTGTTCCAAGGCGCGGCCGGTGACGAGCAGCTCTTTCATGAAGTGATGGAGCCGTTGTAGATCCATATTAGCGGCAAGGGCGCTCAGGCTTTTAATGTAATCGGGGTTATAGCGCACGCTGCCGCTGGCCCGAAGCGCCATCAGGTCGTAGCACCAGCGATACAGCAGGCCCCAAAACGACGGCAACTCGTCCGCTGAAATCTGGTTGGCCAGTTGACCGGCGTCGACCTCTCGCCTGGCCAGCAGATCATTGAGCACGCGCCGGCGCTTCCAGCTCTCTTCGTTGACCAGTTGTTCGGCGGCCAGCGGCGCATTGCCCGATTGCGCCAGCGCAATCGCCGCATCTTCGATGCCGCGCTCTCGCAGCCAGGCGCCAGCAATCTCTGCGGACGGCGGTGCAAAATCCAGACGGTAGCAGCGACTGCGGATCGTCGGCAGCACCAGCTGCGGACGATCGGTGACCAGAATGAACAACGTGCGCGCGGGTGGCTCTTCCAGCGTCTTCAACAGCGCATTGGCCGCGCTCAAATGCAGCTTGTCTGCGGGCTGGATGACCACGGTTTTCGACTGCCCGTAATGCGGGCTCATTGCCAAAAAACTGCTGAGGTCGCGAATGCGATCGACGGTGATCACGCGCGAGCTGGTCGACGATGCAGGCGCGGCGTCGGTGTCCGCCGCTGCGGTTTCCGGCGGCGCCGGTTCGAGAAATCGCAGATCTGGATGCGACGTAGCCGCATACGACAAGCACGAGCGGCATGTTCCGCACGCCTCGGCGCCAACGGTTCGCGCCGAGCACAACGTCGCCATCGCCAACGCCTGCGCGAAGCTGCGTTTGCCGACTCCCCTGGGGCCCGACAACAACGTCGCGGTGGGCAGTCCGCTGGGACGCGCGTGCAAGCCGACCCAATGTGCTCGGTTCCACGGATAGATCATTGCGTTTTCAACTCGGCCAAAATAACTTCGATTGCGCCGGCGACTTGCGCAATGCTTTTGCCGGCGTCGATCACGCGAAAGCGCTTCGGATCGGCACGTGCACGTTCGAGATAGCCTTCGCGCACCCTCTGAAAAAATTCGACTTGCTCGCTCTCGAATCGATCGGGCCGCCGGGTCTTACCTGCGCGCTGCCGTCCGACTTCGACCGGTACATCGAACAGGAGGGTCAGGTCCGGCTGGAGGTGATCTTGCACCATCGATTCCAGCACCGCCAGCTTCGCCAGATCGACGCCGCGGCCGAATCCCTGGTAGGCAAATGTCGCATCGGTGAAGCGGTCGCAGATCACCACCCTGCCCGCCAGCAACGCAGGCTGAATGATGCGCGCCAGATGCTCGCGGCGGGCGGCGAAAATCAATAATGTTTCGGTCTCCGGATGCATCGGCGATTCGCTGCTCAACAGCAGGCTGCGCAACACTTCGCC
Source organism: Burkholderiales bacterium (assembly GCA_038240725.1). Classification (GTDB taxonomy): domain Bacteria; phylum Pseudomonadota; class Gammaproteobacteria; order Burkholderiales; family SHXO01; genus SHXO01. The sequence continues at coordinate 6,196 of JBBRGM010000015.1, forward strand.
CAGCGCCGTACCGCCAGGCTCACGCGTGCCGACGACGTCGCGGCCGAGGCGCGCGAAATGTTCTTTCAGCGCTTCGACGTGCGTCGTCTTGCCGGCGCCGTCGATGCCTTCGACCGTAATGAACAGACCCTTCATCGCTTCAACTGATATTTTTGCACGGCCCGATTATGCTCCTCCAGATTGTCGGAGAAGTAAGAGGTGCCATCGCCACGCGAGACGAAGTAGAGCGCGTTGCTCTGCGCCGGATCCAGCGCAGCCTCCAACGATGCCTGGCCGGGCAGTGCGATGGGCGTCGGCGGCAACCCAACCCGAGTGTATGTGTTGTACAGCTGATCCGCCTGCAAGTCGCGTTTGCGCAGATTGCCGTCGAACGCCTTTCCCATCCCGTAGATCACGCTCGGATCGGTCTGCAAGAGCATCCCGCGCTTGAGTCGATTCACGAACACGGCGGCGACCATCTTGCGATCCTCAGGCCGTCCGGTTTCTTTTTCTACGATCGAGGCGAGGATCAACGCGTCATACGGCTTGTCGAATGGCAATCCAGCGGCACGATGCTCCCACGCGCTCTGCAGCCGAGTCGTCATCGTCTGGTGCGCAAGCGTCAAGATCTGTAGATCGCTCGCGCCCGTGTTGAAGCGATAGGTATCTGGAAAGAACAGACCTTCAGCGTTGGTTTGCGCAATCTTCAAGCGCGCCAGAAGGTCCAGGTCGCTGAGCTGCGCGCTGTCATGGCGCAGGAACGGACTGGCATTGAGCGTCGCGCGCATTTCCGCGAACGTCCAGCCTTCGATCAAGGTGATGATGCTTTGCTCGACATTGCCCTGCGACAGTTTCTCGATGAGCTTGTACGGCGTAATCGTTGGCGGCAATTCATAGATACCGGCCTTGACCGCGCCCGCCTTGCCCATCACCCGGCCCAACACCATGAACGTTAGGTGTTCATGCAGCAGGCCTTGCACGACCAGCTGGCGAGCGATGGCGTGAAAGCCCGAGCCCGCGCCGACTTCGAACTGCCGCGCAGTTGCGGGAACCTCGAGCGATGTCGATGCGAAGTACACGAGCCATCCCAATGCCGTGCAGAACAGCAGCATGAGCGTGAACACTGTGCTGCGCGCAACTGCGGCGAGACCGCTGGGGCGGCGCGGCGACCGTCGGGACGATTTTGCCGGGCGCTCACGACGTTTCATCGTGGTATCTGTGGGTTCGTTGCGATGCGCGGGGCACGCCGGCAGCGGCTGCGACTCGGCTGTTCGCGGGGACTTGGTTCGTTACCTCCCCGTTCTTCACATCGACGCGACGCCTTACATCGCCCGCGGACGTCGACGGATGAATCAGCCGTCGAAGCGGCGAAACGCCAGCGTACCGTTGGTACCACCGAAGCCGAATGAATTGGACAGCGCGACGTCGATCTTCGACTTGCGCGCCTCGTTCGGTACGTAGTCGAGGTCGCACTGCGGATCGGGATTGTGCAGGTTGATCGTCGGCGGGGCGATCTGTTGTTCGATGGCGAGCGCCGTGAAGACCGCTTCGATGCCCCCAGCTGCGCCGAGCAGATGACCGGTCATCGATTTGGTCGAGCTGATTGCCACCGTCTTTGCGTGATCGCCGAAGCACCGTTTGATGGCGAGGGTTTCGGCGATATCGCCCAGCGGCGTCGACGTCCCGTGCGCATTGATATAGTCGACTTCGTCGGCGTTCAAGCCGCCGCTGCGCAGCGCATTCACCATCGCACGCGAGGCGCCCTCGCCGTCTTCGCACGGCGCAGTCATGTGGTGCGCATCGGCGCTCATGCCATAGCCGGATAGCTCGCAGTAGATGTGCGCGCCGCGCTTGCGCGCGTGCTGTAATTCTTCGATGACGATCACACCGGCGCCTTCGCCCAGCACGAAGCCATCGCGCTCGGCGTCCCATGGCCTGCTGGCCGTCGCCGGATCGTCATTGCGAGTGCTCAACGCGCGCATCGCGGAAAAGCCACCGACACCGAGCCGGCAAACCGATGACTCGGAGCCGCCGGCGACCATCACGTCCGCGTCGCCGTATTCGATCAACCGCATGGATTCGCCGATGCAATGATTGGCCGTCGTACACGCAGTAACCATCGCGAGGTTCGGGCCCTTCAGACCGAACATGATGGACAAATTGCCGGACACCATATTGATGATGGCGCCGGGAATAAAGAACGGAGAAATTTTGCGGGGACCGCTTTCCATCAAGATGCGGTGGGTCTCTTCGATCATCGGCAAACCGCCGATGCCCGAGCCGATGTTGACGCCGTAGCGCTCGGCGTTTTCCGGCTTCGGCGAAATACCTGCATCGCCCAGCGCCTCGACCGCAGCCGCCATCCCATAGTGGATGAATATGTCGACGCGGCGCGCTTCCTTCGCGGACAACACGGTGCCCACGTCGAAGCCTTTCACTTCGCCGGCAATCTGCGCCGCGAACGGAGCCGGGTCGAAGCGGGTGATCCGAGCGATTCCGGATTTGCCCGCAACAATGTTCGACCAGGACTGCTTTGCGCTGTTACCGACCGGGCAAACGGCACCCAACCCGGTAACCACTACTCTGCGTTTGGACAACTCGTCTCCGCAGTTGCGTCTACAGGGCTGCTACTGCTTGAGATGCGAATTGATGTAGTCGACCGCTTGCTGCACCGATGTGATCTTTTCCGCCTCCTCGTCCGGGATCTCGCACTCGAACTCTTCTTCCAACGCCATGACCAGCTCGACGGTGTCGAGCGAATCGGCACCAAGATCGTCGACGAACGTAGATTCGGACTTCACATCCGCTTCATTTACGCCCAGCTGTTCGGCCACGATTTTCTTTACGCGTTGCTCAATGGTTTCCATCAAGTTCCCTTCCTGGTTACGAGATTGGTGGCGACGGACGATGCCAATAGATATCGGAGTGGCCACCGTCCTGCCGGCATCGTTGTAGTTTTTTTGCCGTTAAGACATACCAATATTTTAGCAAATTTGACAACCCAAGGTGCTACGCACTGACGCACCGCCTTTTCAGCAGATCACTTCCACTACCGCATCAACATCCCGCCGTTGACGTCCAAGGTTGCACCGGTGATATATCCAGCCAGCGGCGACGCGAGGAACGCCACTGCGGCGGCTACTTCTTCCGGCTGCCCGAAACGCTTGAGCGGAATAAATTCCAAGGCGCGCGTGCGCTGCGCATCGGGTAGAACACGAGTGAGATCGGTGTCGATGAAGCCGGGCGCGACACAGTTGACCGTGACGTTGCGGCTGGCAATCTCGCGCGCAAGCGCCTTGGAAAAACCCACCACGCCTGCCTTCGCAGCCGAATAATTGGTCTGTCCCGCGTTGCCCATTTCACCCGACACCGAAACGATGTTGATGATACGTCCTTCTCGCGATCGCACCATGTCACGCACGGCCATGCGACACAGCTTGAACACGCCGGTCAAATTGGTGCCAATGATATCGTCCCACTCTTCGTCCTTCATCCGCATGAGCAGGTTGTCGCGCGTAATCGCGGCGTTATTGACGAGTGCGTAGACGCGGCCGAATTCGCCTTGCGCCGCTTCCAGCACCTGCGCCATCTTGGCGGCGTCGCCGACGTTGAGCACGAAACCGCGGCCCTTGACGCCGCTTGCCTGCAGCGCTGCCGTAATCGTTTCGGCGCCGGCCTGCGTCGTCGCCGTTCCGACAATCGATGCACCATGCGCGCCGAGCAACTCGACGATGGCTTTACCGATTCCGCGCGTCGCCCCGGTGACAAAGGCCAGTCTCCCGTCGAGCGGCTTCGCGTTGAGTTGAGTCATCGCACTTGCGCGGAAAACTCACGCGCCAGAGTTTTCAGCGTATCGCCGTCTTTCAATGCAATTGCCTTCATCGTCGGAGCGGATCTTTTGTTCAGTCCGGTCAATACCGTGCCGGGTCCACACTCTATCACTTGCGTTGCTCCCAGCGCCGCGATGGCTTGCATGCCCTCGACCCAGCGCACTGGTGCCGAGAGCTGACGGATCAGCGCATCGCGTATGCGCTCCGGCGTTTTCTCGTTTGCCGCGTCGACATTATTGATGATGATTCGCTCCGGCGCGCGGAAGATAACACCTGCGAGCCGATCGCGCAGGCGTTCCGCGGCCGGGCGCAGCAAACTGCAATGCGACGGCACGCTCATCGCGATCAGCACCGCGCGTTTCGCGCCGCGCTGTTTCGCGAGCTCGACCGCCCGGCCGACGCCGGCGGTGTCGCCCGCGATCACGACTTGGCCTGGTGAGTTGTAATTCGCCGCTTCCGCGATTCCCGCTTCTGCCGCGTCTCGGCAGACGGCGCGTACCTCTTCGTCCTCCATTCCGAGAATCGCCGCCATCGCGCCGGTGCCTTCCGGCACGGCTTCCTGCATCAGTTGCGCGCGATAGCGCACGAGCGCGACGGTCTCCGCAAAGTCCAGCACGCCGGCCGCTACCAGTGCGGCGTACTCGCCGAGGCTGTGACCGGCCACGGCAGACGGCAATTCCCCGCCGAGCGCCTGCCATGCGCGAAACAGCGCGATATCGGCGACCAGCATTGCAGGCTGGGTGTTGATCGTCTGGTTGAGCTCGACCTCCGGACCTTCCTGCACCAGCTTCCATAGGTCGAAGCCGAGTGCAGCGCTCGCCGTCTCGAAGGTCGCTCGCACCGCAGGCAGCGACGCGAACGAGGTCATCATGCCGACCGTTTGCGAGCCTTGCCCGGGAAATACGAATGCAGAATTCATCGTTGATCGATCAGATCCATCGTAGCAGCGCGCCGCCCCAGGTGAAGCCACCGCCGACCGCTTCCAGCAGTACGTGGTTGCCGGCGCGAATACGACCGTCGCGCACCGCTTCATCGAGCGCCAGCGGAATCGAGGCGGCCGATGTGTTGGCATGACGATCGACGGTGACGATAACTTTTTCCATCGGCATTTTCAGTTTGCGCGCAGTCGCCTCGATGATGCGTACGTTCGCTTGATGCGGAATCAGCCAGTCGAGCTGCTCGATGTTCAACTGATGCTCGGTCAACATCTCGCGTACCACTTCTTCGAGAACGCGTACGGCAAACTTGAATACTGCGCTGCCTTCCATGGTGACGAATGGGTTGCCTTGCACAGTGCCGCCGCAGACCTGTCCGGGCACCGAAAGGATCTTGCTGTAGTTGCCGTCAGCATGCAGCGTTGTGCCGAGAATTCCCGCTTCTTCGCTGGCGGTGAGGACGACGGCAGCGGCGCCGTCGCCGAACAACACGCAGGTCGAGCGATCTTCCCAGTCGAGGATGCGCGAATAGAGCTCGGCGCCGACGACCAGCGCGTATTTGCATTGGCCCGAGCGAATGAACAGATCGGCTATGGAAAGCGCATAGACGAAACCGCTGCACACCGCTTGAATGTCGAAGGCAGGGCAGCCGCGCGAGCCCAGCTTCGCTTGCAGAATGCATGCAGTGCTGGGAAAGATCATATCCGGCGTCGTGGTGGCGACGATGATCAAACCTAGCTGGTCGGCAGTGATACCTGCGGCATCGAGCGCTTTGCGCGATGCTTCCAGGCCGAGATCGCTGGCGGTCTGGTTTTCCTCAGCGATGTGGCGCTCGCGAATTCCAGTACGGGACACGATCCAGTCGTCGCTGGTCTGCACGAGTTTTTCGAGATCGCGATTGGTGAGGATCTTGTCCGGCAAATAGCCGCCCGTCCCGACGATCCTCGCGTACATCTAAACCGCCTTCTCCACCTTCTCGGACACCGCCGGCATGCGCTCCTCGATCCGCTGCAGGATGCCGTTGCGTGCCTCGTCCCAGGCTTGATTGATGGCGACTTCGAATCCGAAACTGTCGGCCGAGCCGTGGCTCTTCACCACGATTCCGCGCAAGCCGAGCAAGCTGGCACCGTTATAGCGGCGCGGATCGACCCGGTGCCGGAAATGATTGATGACCGGCAGCGCGACCAGACCGCAAAGCTTGGTGACGATGTTGCGGGTAAATTCTTCTCGCAGATAATCGCGCAGCATGCGTGCGAGCTCCTCCGACCCCTTCAAAAAGACGTTGCCGACGAAGCCGTCGCAGACAACGACATCGGTCGTGCCGCGATACACGTCGTCGCCCTCGACGTTGCCGTAGAAGTTGAGCCCGCTGGTTTTCAGCAGCTCGCCCGCCTGCTTGACGACGTCATTGCCTTTGATTTCTTCGGAGCCGATGTTCAGCAAGCCGACGCTCGGCTTATCGATCTGGTCGACGACGCTCACCAGCACCGAGCCCATGATGCCGAATTGCAGCAGATGCACCGGGCTGCAATCGACGTTCGCGCCCAGGTCGAGGATGCAGGTCTTGCCGCGACGAGTCGGCAGCATCGAAGCAATGGCAGGTCGCTCGACGCCGGGCAGCATCTTCAGCACGAAACGCGAGATCGCCATCAGCGCGCCGGTATTGCCGGCACTGACGCACGCATCTGCAGCGCCGCTCTTGACGAGATCGATGGCGACGCGCATCGACGAGTCGCGCTTGCTGCGCAAAGCGCTGGCAACCGGTTCGTCCATCGCAACCACTTCGGAGGCGTGTTGAACGACGACGCGAGCGTCGTTGGCCAGGCCGGCCCGCTGCATCTCGGCACGCAGGACATTTTCCTGCCCGACCAGAATCACCTTCGCGGAAGGATTTTTCGCGAGAAAATTCGCAGCGGCCGGTACCGTGACGTGCGCGCCGTGGTCCCCGCCCATGCAGTCGAGAGCGATCGCGTTGCCCATCACCGGCGCGCGAGCAAGGGATTGCGACGCGGGGAGCGCATTAACGAGGCGCGCGCACTAGACCACGAGGCAACGGGATGTCCGCTGAACGTCACGGAAGCGAGTTACTACTCAGTCGGCGACGGCGCATTGCCTGGGTTGGCGCGCCGAGCGGTGCCGAGGCGCCTGCCGTGTGCACCGCTCAGTCTTCGTGTGTCTTGACGACTTTCTTGCCCCGGTAATAGCCAGTGGGGCTGATGTGATGGCGCAGATGGACTTCACCCGACCCCGGCTCGATTGCCAATGGCGGGGTGCCGAGCGCATCGTGCGAACGGCGCATGTTGCGGCGGGATGCGGACTTCTTGTTTTGCTGAACTGCCATGGGGTGCTCCTCAACGAGATGCGCGAATGATGCGCTGGTTATTTTCGAAATTGCGCGAGGACCGCGAACGGCGATGCTTCCGCCGGTCCCTGGTCGCCCACGTCGGCCCGGCAATCCCCCTGGGGATGGTAGGCTGCAATCGGTAAGCTCAACACGACTTCCTGGTCGATCAAGTCGCGCACATCGAGCGTGCTCGACAGCGGAATCGTATCGATTTCCTGATCTTCATTTTCGATCGAATCGAATTCTCTGACGCCGGGTACCAGCACGAGTTGGCGGCTGGTCTCGAATTCCAGATGCAGGCCTTGCAAACACCGCTGACACAGCACCGTAACGTCGACCGACAGATTGAGCTGCAGCGCCGGGTGATCATATTCATCGGTGGAACCGAGCAGCTCGTAGTCGACCTTCCCCGGCTGCTCCGTGACGAAGTCGGTGAGACGCAGCAACTGGGTTGCGGGAATGGTTCCGGACAATCGTCCCTGCTGCTTGCAGAAACGTGCGGGCTCGATCGTCATCGCGCCAATTGCAGGGTTGCCGCGTTCGGATTCGTCCGCGGATACGGACGTGCCGGCGCCGCGCACCGCCGCCGGCTTGGACTTTCGTTCTGGTTTTTCGGATGCTGCGAGAGACGTCGTTTTGCGTGAGTTCATTTGAGCATTTCCAACACATCGGCATCGACCGGCTAGATCGTATGCCATCAATCTGATTTATAGCTGTTGTCGATCAGCGGCGACGCGATGGGTAGCGACCGGTTCACGGTCGCGCTGCCGTCGCGTTTCACTGTCGCACCCTGCTGCTGGCGCAGGCGAGAAACCGGCTTTGCCTCATCAGCAACGCACCTATGCGCCACCCACAATAGTCGAGGCAAACGCAAACCGCGCATGTTAGAATTTTTTCTCTGCACTGTCAAAACGTTATCGTCCCAATATCGGTATTTTACGGGTTGCGCTGCACGCTCGATCATGCTTGTTCTGGCCTCCACATCCCGCTATCGCCGCGAGCTTCTGAGCCGGCTCGGACTCGAGTTCGAGACGTTCGCGCCCGACGTCGACGAGACGCCGCTGCGCGACGAAGCACCGGCACTAACCGCGTCCCGCCTTGCGCAAGCCAAGGCCAGAGCGGCTACCATGCGCTTTCCCGACGCGCTGGTACTCGGTTCCGACCAAGTCGCGGAAGTCGACGGCTTCCGGCTCGACAAGCCGGGCAATGCTCAGCGTGCGCGAGAGCAATTGCTCCGCGCGAGCGGCCGCGACGTGGTGTTTCATACCGCCGTCGCGCTGTTGAACACCGGCACCAACGACATGCAGACAGCCCTCGTCCCGACACGCGTTCGCTTTCGGCAATTATCGCTGCGCGAGATAGACGTTTATTTACAGCGCGAGCAACCCTTCGATTGCGCCGGCAGCGCGAAGTCGGAGGGCCTTGGTGTCGCTTTGCTCGAGAGCATAAACGGAACGGATCCCACCGCGCTGATCGGCCTGCCGCTCATCCAAGTCGTGTCGATGTTGAACGCGGCCGGATTGCCGGTGCTTTGATCGTGACGGCGCCAGAACACTGTCGATGAAGTCCGGCGCGTTGTTTTTGGTGCCGGTGCCGCTGGGCGATATGGATCCGGCATTGGTCCTGTCCGCTGACACGCTGGAAATCGTTCGCCGTCTCGATGGCTACATCGCCGAAGAGCCGAAGACCGCTCGCGCATTCTTGAAGCGGCTCTGCATCGACCGTCCACTTGCGGATGTTCGTATCGAGAGCTTGAACGAGCACACATCCGCGCACGACTTGCCGAGGTTACTTGCGCCAATAACCACGGGAGAGCGGGTCGGGATGCTGTCCGAGGCCGGCTATCCCGCAGTTGCCGATCCTGGTCACGATCTGGTTCTGCAGGCCCATCTCGCGGGGATTCGCGTCGTCCCGTTGGTGGGACCGTCCTCTCTAATACTTGCGCTCGCAGCGTCAGGACTCAACGGCCAGCGGTTTGTCTGTCACGGCTATCTGCCGGTGGCTGCGGGGCCTCGTACAGCCGCGATTCGCAGCCTGGAATCGCAGTCCGGTGGGGACGGCAGCGCGCAGATATTCATCGAGACGCCTTATCGCAACAACCAGTTGCTCGCCGCGCTGCTGGAGATTTGCCATGCGCAAACGCGGCTGTGTCTCGCGACCGAGCTCACACTACCGACTGAGACGATTCGCACCGATCTCATATCTGGGTGGAAGCGACGCCCGCCGGACCTGAACCGGCGCCCGACGGTGTTCGTGTTGCAAGCCGCGCCGACTGCGACACTCAGCGCAGGGACGACCCGCCGCTCTGGCGCAGCAGCGCCTCAGCGGTCGCGCTCCCGAAACGCCGCGCCAGCCGCTCGGCGATATTCTCGCGCGGGGTGAAGTCGACGATGTCTTCCGCTTTGATCACTTCGCGCGCAACGTAATCGACGCTGCCGAGCGCATCGGACAGGCCGAGCTCGATGCTCTTCTGGCCGGTCCACACCAGTCCGCTGAACATATCGGGACTCTCTTTCAAACGGTTTCCGCGACCCTGCTTCACTACATCGATGAACTGGCGATGGATCTCTTTCAACATCGTCTCCGCATATTCTTTCTGCTTCGGATTGAGCGGAGAAAACGGATCCATGAAGCCCTTGTTCTCGCCGGCCGTGATCAAGCGCCGCTCGACGCCCAGCTTGTCCATCGTGCCGGTGAAGCCGAAGCCATCCATCAGCACGCCGATCGAGCCGACGATGCTCGCCGGATCGACGTAGATGCGATCTGCCGCCGCCGCGACGTAATAACCGCCGGATGCGCAGATGTCATCCACCACTACATATAGCGGAATCTTCGGATGCAATCCGCGCAACCGCCGAATCTCGCTGTTGATCTGGCCAGCCTGCACGGGGCTGCCGCCCGGGCTGTTGATGCGCAGGATCACGCCTTGGGTTTTAGAATCCTTGAATGCGTCCTGCAGTCCGGCGTTGATTCGCTCGGCGCTCGCGGGCGAGTTGTTGGAGATCACACCGGAGAGCTCGACCAGCGCCGTGTGCTTGCCCGGCAACTGATGATCTTTGCCGCCGAGCCAGCCGAGGCCGATCAAGAGAATTGCGAACAGGTAAATTAACGTGAGCGTCTTGAACAAGATGCCCCAGCGCCGCGTGCGGCGCTGCTCGTCGAGGCCTGCGCGAGCGAGACGCTCGATGACTTGCCGCTCCCAGTTGTCACCGCCGGGTGCGTTTGAATCAGCCATTTGTAGGTTCCTTCGAATCTTCGGTGAGCAAATCTTCGGTGATCAAATAGACCTGCCCATCAATTTCTTCGACGGGCACTCTTACTAAACCGCGGCCGCTGCAGGGGCCGGCCACGCAACGGCCGCTTTCAGGGAGGTAAGTGGCGCCGTGTGTCGAGCACACCAAGTATAAACCGGACAGATCGAAGAACTCGCCCTCCTCCCAGTCGAGCTGAACGGGCACGTGCGAGCAGCGATTGAAGTACGCGTGCACGACGCCGGAAAAGCGAATGACGAACGCGGGGCGCGGTGGTTGCCCGTCGAGCGACGAGGCTAGAAAGCGAACTCCATGCTTGCCGTCCTGGAGCAGACCGCCGTCGCAGATCAAGCGTTTGCCGTGATCCACGCGGCCAGCTCCGAGAACGATTCGACGCAAGCCAGCGGCTCCATCGCCGTCAAGTTCGCCGGTGAGTGCGCGCCGTAGCCAGCCGCAATTGCACGAACCCCCGCGCGCCGCGCCATCTCCAGATCATGTGTCGTATCGCCGATCATCACTGTGCGGTCCGCTGTGACTCCCAGTTTTTCCATCAAATGGAACAGCATGTCCGGATCGGGCTTCGGCAATCCTTCGTCGGCGCACCGGGTGGCGACGAACGATGCGCCGACGCCGGTAACTTCCAACGAGCGGTCGAGCCCTCTCCGGCTTTTTCCGGTTGCAACCGCCAGCAGAAAGCCGGCTTCGCTGAAGCCGCGCAGACCGTCGCGCGCTCCCGCGAACAAATCGACCATCTGATCGCCCGCGACATAGTGATGGCGGTATCGATCGGCCACTTTCATGTAATCGACCGGCAGCAGGGCTGGGAACAAAGCGGTCATCGCATCGTGCAGCCCGAGCCCGATGATGTGGCGCGCCTGCGCATCGGAGGGCACCTCGAGCGACAAATCGCGCGCGGCGCTCTGGATCGAATGGACGATGTGCGCAGCCGAGTCGACCACTGTCCCGTCCCAGTCGAACACCAGCAAATCGAATCGCTTACCTATCGTCATTCTATCGGTGTTGCTTCAGGACTTTTTGCGTGGCGGTCGATGAAAACTTTCAGTTCGGCAGGCAGCTTGGCTTCAACAGTGGTGCTGGCATTCGTGAGCGGATGCCGAAAAACGACGCGCTCCGCGTGCAGAAACATTCGCTTCAATCCTTCTCGCTGCAACGCCTTGTTCAAAGCGAAGTCGCCGTACTTGTCGTCGCCGGCGATCGGAAACCCCAAATGCGCCAGATGTACGCGGATCTGGTGCGTCCGCCCGGTTTTGAGCTCTGCCTGCAGCACCGAATAGTCGCCGACGTTACGCACCAGCTTGAACACGGTATGCGACGGCAGCCCTTCCGGATTGACGCTGACGCGCCGCTCGCCGGCCGCCGTCATGAATTTGTTGAGCGACAAGCGAACGTGCTGCTTGGCGTTGGTCCAGCGGCCATGGACCAGGGTCAGATACCACTTGCCGACCTCGCCGTCCCGGATCTGGCTGTGCAAATTGGTCAGCGCACTGCGCTTCTTGGCCAATAGCAGAACGCCCGAAGTATCGCGATCGAGCCGGTGCACGAGCTCCAGGAATCTGAGCTCCGGGCGTTCGGCTCGCAGACGCTCGATCACGCCGGAGCTAATGCCGCTGCCACCATGCGCGGCGACGCCGGCGGGCTTATCGATGATCAGCAGCGCGTCGTCCTCGAACAACGCGCGCCCGCTCAATCTCGGTTCAGCAGCGGCACGCGGGCTGGTCGAGCGTGTCGCCGCCGGCGCTGCGGTTCGGACCGGCGGCAGTCGCACGCGGTCGGCCACCTGCAGTCGATACGTCGGCGCGGTACGGCGGCTGTTTACGCGAACTTGACCCGTGCGCAGCAGCTGGTAGATATGACTCTTCGGCACGCCTTTCAGCACGCGTGTGAGAAAGTTATCGATGCGCTGGCCGGCATCGTCTTCGTCGATCTCTGTCACGGTCGCGCTAAGGGCGTCAGACCGCGCCCCTTTCCTTAAGATGTTCATGTGCTTATACTAATGGTTGTTCTCGCCGCGCGCCCAGCTGCCCGCGGACAATCAAGCCCGATCAAGGTGAGTTCGATAGCAACTCAACTCGCCCCCAGGTGCGCGCATCGCAGGTGCGCAGCGCGTGCCTCTGAGCGCCGGAAGATTGTTGGGAGACCAGTCCAGATCCCGCGGAACAGCGGGATGCACAGGCTCATGACCTGACTCAACCATGACGGGTTAACTTCGCTGACCCGCGACAACTAGCGATGGCACGTTATTTCGCGCTCAACACGGCCTTCCGATTTCCGGTCTTGGATGTTCGATCCAGATCGATGAGGCAACCCTGACGACTGTTCGAAGCCAGACATGACTGTTCGAAGCCAGACATTATGACTGCTCACCTGTCCGAATAGTACCCAGGCCAGGGACCCGCATGCCGGTCCCGCCGTTGTCCTGCCCGTAGCTTGAGCGCGGGGGTACAAAAATGAAGCGCATGTTATTTAATGCGACCCAGGCCGAAGAGCTGCGGGTCGCGATCGTAGACGGCCAGAAACTAATCGATCTCGATATCGAGACAGCAGGTAAGGAACAGCGCAAAGGAAATATCTACAAGGGTGTCATCACCCGCATCGAGCCAAGCCTGGAAGCCGCATTCATCGAATACGGCAATGATCGGCACGGCTTTCTTCCGTTCAAAGAAGTAAATCGCAGTTTCTTTCAGGGCGAGAACGCCGACGGCGGTCGCGCCCGCATTCAGGACGCGCTGCGCGAAGGCCAGGAACTCATCGTCCAGGTGGACAAGGATGAGCGCGGCAACAAGGGTGCCGCACTCACCACTTTCATCAGTCTCGCGGGCCGCTACTTGGTGTTGATGCCGAACAACCCGCGCGGCGGCGGCGTCTCGCGCCGCGTCGAGGGCGAAGAGCGCAACGAGCTGCGCGATCTCATTAATGCGCTCGAAATTCCCGAAGGCATGAGCATCATCGGCCGCACCGCCGGCCTTGGCCGCACGCTCGAAGAGCTGCAGTGGGATTTGAATTACTTGATGCAGCTGTGGCGCGCGATCGAAACCGCGTCCCGCCAGCAAAGCGGTGCGTTCCTGATCTACCAGGAATCCAGCCTGGTGATCCGCGCGATCCGCGACTACTTCCACCAGGAGATCGGCGAGCTGCTGATCGACACCGAAAGCATCTACGAGCAGGCTCGCCAGTTCATGAGCCACGTAATGCCGCAGAACGTGGGACGGGTAAAGCTCTACCACGACGACATTCCGCTGTTTTCCCGGTTTCAAATCGAGCATCAGATCGAGACCGCGTATTCGCGCACGGTGCCGTTGCCGTCCGGCGGTGCCATCGTCATCGACCACACCGAAGCCATGGTGGCGATCGACGTGAATTCGGCGCGTTCGACCCGCGGTGCGGACATCGAAGAAACGGCGTTGCGCACCAACTCCGAGGCGGCCGATGAGCTAGCCCGTCAGCTCCGTCTGCGCGATCTCGGCGGCCTGGTCGTCATCGATTTCATCGACATGGAAAGCCAGCGCAATCAGCGCGAAGTCGAAAATCGGCTGCGCGATGCGCTTCACTACGATCGTGCCCGGGTACAGATGGGGAAGATCTCGCGCTTCGGCTTGATGGAGTTGTCGCGTCAGCGTCTGCAAACCTCGCTCGGCGAGACCAGCCACATCGCGTGTCCACGTTGCCACGGTACCGGCCATATCCGCAGCATCGAATCCTCGGCGCTGCATATCCTGCGCATCCTGCAGGAAGAAGCGATGAAGGAAAATACAGCAGCCGTGCACGCGCAAGTGCCGGTCGACGTCGCGACGTTCCTGCTCAACGAAAAGCGCTCGGAATTCCACGCGATCGAATCGCGCCACAAAGTCAGCGTCGTACTCGTGCCGAACATGCACCTGGAAACGCCGAACTACACCCTCGCTCGCTTGCGTCATGACGAGTTGAATCAAATGGAGCCGCTCGCCCCCAGTTATCGTTTGGTGATCCGGCCGGCTGAAGAAGACAAGCCGGGCGTGCCCGGCGCCGATGCGAAACCGCAACGGCCGCAGGCTGCCGTCCAGGGCATCACGCCCGATTCACCCGCACCGGTACCGGTTGCACCAGCAGAGCCCGTGAAGCCTTCGATCATCCAGAAGATCTTCGGATGGCTTACCGGCACACCGGAAAAACCGCCGGAGCCGGTCAAGACCAAGCCACGCGAAGGCCGCCGTCCGCAGCAGGACAGCAGCCGGCGCGACCGCGGCGATCGCAGCAAGACCGGCGCAAAACGCGAGGAAGGCAGCGGTCCGCGCAGTGCCGGTGGCAACGGCCGCGATCAATCGCGCGGTCAGCCGCGCAGTGGGGACGGTGCCGAGCGACGTCCGCAGCAACGCGGAGCCGGGGCATCGGCTGCGGGTGAGCCGCCGCGCGCCGAGGCCGCCATTGAGTCGCGTCCACGTCAGGAAAGACCTGAGCGAGGCGAGCGGCCCGAACGCAGCGAAAGAGCTGAGCGTCCTGAACGCGGCGAGCGTCCCGAGCGGGGAGAACGGCCGGAACGGCAAGCGCGTCCGGAACGTGCAGAACGGCCGGAGCGGACCGAACGACCGGATCGTCCGGAGCAGCCTCGCCCCGAAGGGTCGCCCGAGCCGCAAGGCGAAGGTCAAGGCCGCGGCAGGCGTCGTCGCGGACGGCGCGATCGCAGCGGCAGTCATGGCGACGCAGATGGCAATCGTGCAGTCGGCGCCGAGCAACAACCACAAGAAGGCAACAGCGAGCGCGGCGAGTCTTCACGCCCGCCGCGGCAGCCACGTCCGCCGCGACCCGAACGAAATGCAGAAGAGATGCGGCCGGCAGCCTTTGCCGAGGAGGTTTCCTCGGCAGCAGCCGCCGAGTTCGACAGCGCCCCGGTTCGCTCGGACAGCGTGATGGAAACGTCGACGGTCGCCGAGATGCAGCCGCATACGTTGCCTACCGAGCGTAGTTACGCACCGCCCGCCCCCGAACCGCGCCAGGCGTTCGTTGCGGAACGGTCCGAAGTTGTGGAGCGAACCGAAGTACGAGAAAGCTTTTCGGCGGCTGTGCCGGCGAGTGAGCCGGAGCGTGCACCTGCGCCAGTCGAATCGCGCTCTGATTTCATCGAGCATCACGTCGCGAAGCCGAGCAGCTTTGCAGAGCATCACGTAGAACAGCCGAGCAGCTTCGTCGAGCACCAGGTACGCGCGAGCTACGCGGAACCCGCGCCGGTGCAGGAAATTGCATCGACGTTCAACGCTCCCGCAACGGACTCACCAGTGGACTCACCGCCGGACTCGAGCCCGATGGCCTATCGCAGCCCGCGACCCGCAGCAGCAGCACCGACTTTCGCGCTCCCGCCCGATCTCGTGCAAGTGGAGACGAGCTCGAAGCGAGTCGAGCCGCTAGGTTCGGATACCGACACCAATGCCGGCAGCAGCGAGCGTCGGCCACGCCGGCCGCGTCTCGAACAACCGGTAGCCAGCGAGCCGATGGTGCAGATCGAAACGCGCGACGGACCAACCGATGCGCGACGCGAGTCGACTTAACACGCACGCTGGTAGTAAGCAATAGCGCATCGGGCGGCCTGGAAACTCAGGCCGCCCGATGCATTTTCTTCAGGTTCGCTATTCCTTCAACGCTGCCTATCCGATTGAGCACGCGCCGCATTCAATCGACTCGCAGCTTCGCGGCGCGCGCTGTACTCGGAGTGCCAGCATTAAACCGGTGGCGGATTGAGCTCGAGGAAACCGCGCTGGTGCCAATAAGGATACGCGGGTGTCGTCGCGCTCGCCGCGTCGAGCTTAGCGATCTGCTCTTTGGTTAGATTCCAGCCGACAGCGCCCAGGTTCTGACGCAACTGTTCTTCGTTGCGCGCGCCGACGATGATGGTCGCAACCGATGGACGCTGCAGCAACCAGTTGAGCGAGATCTGCGCGACGGTCTTGCCGGTTTCCTTGGCTACTTCGTCCAGCGCATCGACCACTTTGTAGACATGCTCGATCGGAACCGGCGGCCCTTTGTCGTTGGAGATCTTGCTTTGCAGGCGCGTGGTTTCTGGGAGCGCCTGTCCGCGCCTGAGCTTGCCGCCAAGCCGGCCCCAGCCGAGCGGACTCCAGATCACCGTGCCGATTTTCTGATCGAGCGCGAGCGGCATCAGCTCCCATTCGTAATCCCGACCCACGAGGCTGTAGTACGCCTGATGCGCGACGTAGCGCGACAGCCCGTACTTGTCCGAAACGGTGAGCGACTTCATCAGATGCCATCCGGAAAAATTCGAGCAGCCGATGTAGCGAATTTTTCCCGCGCGCACCAAGTCGTCGAGCGTTTGCAGCACCTCTTCCACCGGCGTTCTGGCATCGAAACCATGCAGCTGATACAGATCGATGTGATCGGTCCCCAGTCTGCGCAAACTCGCCTCGACCGCTTCGGTGAGATGAAAGCGCGACGAGCCGATATCGTTCGGCCCCGGACCGGTGCGAAACGTACCCTTGGTGGAAATAAGCAGTTGGTTGCGCCGGCCTTTGATTGCCTGCCCGAGAATTTCTTCGGCCATGCCGCCCGAATACACGTCAGCCGAGTCGAACATCGTTAGCCCGGCTTCGAGACAGATGTCGACCAACTTCGTCGCCTCAGCGACGTCGCTGGTGCCCCATGATTTAAAGAACTCATTGCCGCCGCCGAAGGTGCCGGTGCCCAAACTCAGAGCGGGGACTTTGAAACCTGAACCGCCAAGCTGCCTGTATTCCATCTGTTCCTTCTCCGGAGTTCGTAGTTAAAGGCCAACTATATCGCGTAGAGGCGATGGGCTCTCCGATGGTCCTCACGGATGACTTCGGATCTCAATGTCGTTTCCCATTTCCACGTACAGCAGCTCGCTAGAAAGTCGGACGAACAGCAGGTGATATGGGTAACAACGATTTGGTTGCTAAGAGTGGCGCGATGATGGGTTATTCACCGCGGCCGGAAAAGGCGAGCAGATCGCCAAGGTGGTCGTCCAAAGTCAGCAATTCTTTTCGCACAGATCGATTGGCACGTTCTGCACGCCGTTGAGCGATCTGGAATAGCGCACGCGCGTAGGATCGTTTCCACGGCTTTGCGCGGAGCGATTTCCCAGGGTTGCCGATGCGCGCCAGCGGCCCGAGGTACAGCTTGATCAACTCATCTTCCAGCGAGACGATGGCTTGCGCCGTACCGGCGTCGCCTTGGCGGCCACAACGACCGAATAACTGCCGATCGATGCGCGCGGATTCGTGCAACTCGGTAGCGATGACATGCAGGCCATTGAGTTCGGCGACACCGGGACCAAGGACGATATCCGTGCCGCGGCCGGCCATATTAGTCGCGACCGTGACGCGTCCCGGTTGACCTGCTTGCGCAACGATCTCCGCTTCCTGTTCGTCCTGGCGCGCATTGAGCAATTGATGCGGGATCGACGCCTGGTCGAGCAACGCGCTCAACAGTTCTGACGCGACGACCGAGCGCGTACCGATCAGCACCGGCTTGCGTTCGCGGTATAAGGCTGCGACGCGCTCGACGATAGCTCTCCACTTTTCAATCTCTGTTGCGTGCACCTCGATCGGGAGATACCGACGTTGCATCACCCGATTCGTGGGCACGCGAACCACCGCAAGACGATACACGGACCATAGCTCCGATCTGACTTCCCGAGCGGTTCCCGTCATCCCCGCAATCCAGATATAGCGGCGAAAGAAACGCTGATAGGTTATTCGCGCCACCGAAGTCTGCTGGCTCGATAGCGCACACCCGTCCTTGACCTCGATCATCTGGTGCAAGCCTTGTTCCCAGGTACGGTCGGCGAGAATGCGGCCGGTGAATTCATCGATAATTTGTATCTTGTCGTCGCGCACCAGGTAATGCGTGTCGCGCTGAAACAGGTACGTGGCTTG
>JBBRGM010000016.1:0-24104 GCA_038240725.1 Burkholderiales bacterium
GACCGAGGAATCGTACGTGCCGGTCAGCGTGCCTGCAGCGCGCTCCGTGTGATTGATGCTGCTCGACGGAATGAACAGATGCGCGTAACCGAAGTCGAGCGAGGCGTTTGGAACGAAATACCAGCTCGCGCCGATCGCAACCCAGGTGCGGTTGTTGTCGGGAATACGGGCGTTGCGCAGGGTCGCATCGCGCACCGGCGTTTGGTCCCACGCCAGGCCGGAGCGCAGCTTCCACTTTTCGTTGAGCTTGTAGTTCAAGCCCAGAGAAAAGCGCCACGTGTCGCGCCAGTTCTGCGGCGTAACGTTGTCCGGCGCGCCGTTGTCGAATTTCACGCGAATCTCGTCGAACGTGCTCCAGTGAGTCCAGGTGATATCGCCCATGAATTCCCATTTGTCGCCGTAGGTCTGGAATACGCTGACCGAAGCGGAATCGGGAACGGTGAGATCGGCCTGAGCGCCGCTCGAGCGGAGCGACGCCGATGCGGCGGCCAGCGCGCCCGGAATGGCGGCATAGCTGTTGGTGCCGGAGAGCGTGTAGTTGATGCGCGATCGATAGGTGACGCCGACACGCATGTCGGGCGCGATCTGAAACATCGCACCGGCATTGAAGCCGTAACCCCAGTCATCCGCGTCCAGCTCCTGATAACCGTCGCGTGTCTGTGGAACTGCGAGGCCGGCGCCGGCGCACGGGCCCGGTCCGAGCGTGCCGAGGCAGATCGTGCTGGAATCGATGGCCTTGCTCAACGTCGCCTTCGCCTGCTGGATGTCGACGCCGAAACCGAGCGACACCATTTCGTTCACCTTCCACGCGATGCTCGGATTGATGTTGATCGTCTGCAGGTCGGAGGTGAGCGCCTGATAGCGGCCGATCCAGCCGCGATCGTATTCCGTGCGCAGACCGAACGGCGAATTTATGCCGAGCCCGAGCCAGAGCGAGTCGGTGATGCCCCAGGACAAATACAAGTTGCCGAGATAGGCCCAGTCGCCAGCATCGCCGCCATCGCCGCCGCGCAACGCACCGCCGGTGGTGACCGAGCCCTGGTTGTTGAACTCGGCGCTCGGTCGCAAAGCGTGCGCAC
This sequence comes from Burkholderiales bacterium, assembly GCA_038240725.1. Classification (GTDB taxonomy): domain Bacteria; phylum Pseudomonadota; class Gammaproteobacteria; order Burkholderiales; family SHXO01; genus SHXO01. Next base: position 1,080 of record JBBRGM010000016.1, read on the forward strand.
CGACGACGATCTGCTTGCCGCTCAGGCGCGTCATGCCCGCCGGATTGAAGTAGATGGTACTGGCATCTTCTGCGGACGCCGCACTGCCTGCGAACGCGTTACCCATCCCACTGCCGCTTTGCTCGATCAGCGCGAAACCTGCGGCATGTACTGCGCCGCTCGCGCCGATCAACGCGGCCATCCCAATAACATTCAGCAAACTGCCTGCGCACCGCCGGGTCATGCTGGACTGCTGCGTCATATGCTCCTCCAGTTGTTCAGGCGTTTTGTAAATCTCCCCGTAGTCTTCGAGATGCTTGGTACCGCCATTCTGTTGTCCGATCATGCTTTGCCGGGCGTTGCGGCTCCGGATCGATGCTCGCTTGGCGCAACCCCGACCGCGCGCGGCTTTCTGTTTTCATCGACTGCTACGTAGGTGAGAGTTGCTTCGGTAACCTTGGCGGTGATTTCTTCCGGGATGCCGCGCTGCGCGAATACTTCGACGTCCACCGTGATCGAAGTACGGCCGATGCGAACGACCTTGGCGTAGAAGCTCACGACATCGCCGATCAGTACCGGTTGCCGGAAGGTAAAGGAGTTGACCGCGACGGTCGCCACGCGGCCGCGCGCGAGCCTGAGCGCGGGGATCGCGCCGGCGATATCGACCTGAGACATGATCCAGCCGCCGAAGATATCGCCGGTCGAATTGGCGTCGGCAGGCATGGGGACCACACGCAACGTCGGCTCGCGATCGGCAGGCAGCTGGTTCGATTCGACGTCGGCGGTCATGTCTATTTCATTGAATATTCCGTGGCGACTGCTGGAGCGTTCAGTGTCCTGCGTAAAGCTTCTCATATTCTGCGTGGTGGTGCTCCAGCACCTGCGCACGCTTGATTTTGAGCGTCGGCGTGAGCATGCCGTTTTCGATCGTCCACGGCTCGCCGATGACGGCGACGCGCCGCACCTGCGCGTACCCCGGAAACTGTTTGATCTGTGCGTTGATACGCTCCAACACCAACTGCTCGGCTTGCGCTGTGCGAAACGAAAGTGGCGACGCGGAATCGAGCCCTCGCTCCGCCGCAACTTTAATCCATTGGTCCTTATTCGGCACCGCCATCACCGATAGAAATGGCTTGCCTTCGCCGAGCACGATCACTTGCTCGAAGAATGGATCGCGCATGATCGCGCTTTCCATGTCGACCGGTGGAACCTTCTCGCCGTTGGACAGCACGATGATCTCTTTCAGCCGGCCGGTGATATACAGGCGTCCGTTCTCGTCGATACGCGCGGTGTCGCCCGTGTTGAGCCAGCCGTCCGGCGTGAACATCGCGCGCGTCGCTTCTTCGTTCTGCCAATAGCCGAGCATCACATTGGGACCTTTCACCAGCAACGCATCGCGCTCGCCGAGTTTCACCTGCACTTTCGGAATCGGTTTGCCGATGCTCGCCGGTACATTGTCTTCAATGCTATTGCTGCTGACCACCGGGCTGGTTTCGGTCATGCCGTAACCTTGCAGCAGCGGTAATCCGAGTCCGATGAAGACTCTTGCCACATCCGGGGACAGCGCAGCACCTCCGCTCACCGCTGCGCGCAGACGGCCGCCGAGCCGTCCGAGAATTTTCGCCGCGACCAGTTTGTTCAGAAGCGGCCATAGCAGGAAGCGCGCTTGCCATGGTCCGCGTCCCTGCTGATATTCGAAGCGCGCCCAGCCGACGTCGACCGCAAGCTCGAACAGCTTGCGCGGCAGCGGCGAGCCGCCGGCAAGCTTGGCTTTGATTGCGCCGTACACCCGCTCGTAGATGCGCGGCACCGAGATCAACAACGTTGGGCGAATATGCAGCAGATCTTCTGACAGCAGCGGAATAGAGCGCGCGTATGCGACGCGCGCGCCGGCCATCATGCTCAGGTAGTAGCCGCAGGTGCGCTCGAGCGTGTGCGACAGCGGCAGAAACGACAGGAAAGTATCGGCTGGGCTAACATCGAAGCTGCTCAACGCATCGTACGCATTCGACAGCATGTTGTTGTGACTGAGCATGACGCCCTTCGGACGACCGGTGGTGCCCGAGGTATAGATGATGCTGGCCAGCGCGTGCGGATCGGTATTTACGTGCACGTTCTCGCTAGAGATCTCCGGCAGCCATTGCGCCAGGCGCACCAGTCGCGGATCGTCCGGCGCCTCCGAGGCCGGCCTCATGTACACGACGCGCACGATGTGAGACAGCTGCGCCATCACGTCCTCGAATGCAATCCACTGCTCGGACTTTTCGAACAGCAGCAGCTTGGCGCCGCAGTTCTCGATGATGTAGGCCATGTTCTCCGGGCGATCCTGCGTGTACAGCGGCACCACCACCAGCCCCAGCCCCAACGCGGCCTGATCCATCGCGACCCAGGTCGAACAATTGCGCAGCATGATCGCGACGCGGTCGCCCGCAACCAATCCTTCGCGCTTGAGTGCGGCTTGCCAGCGCGCGACCAGGTGCGCCATTTCGCCCCACGTTCGGTCGCACCACGCGCCTGCGTCTTCGTCGAAATCGGTATAGGCGACCAGATCGGCCGATCGCGCGACGCGCTCGCGAAACAACCCGTCCAAGGTTATCGCCTTTTCCGGCTAGATCACTCCTGCCGCATTCGACACGTTTCCCCTCCTTGTCGCAGTCGTCATCACTGGTCCGCGATTTCCCCCTCTCGTCTCGCCTGCGCGATACGGTGCGGAGCCAGCGCTCAGCTCATCCGTTTGTGATCAGTCGAGAAAAATATCCGGATGCAGCGGCGTGTTCGGCGTCACTGCGTAGCGATCCAGGTCGGTCACGCCGGCGTCCCGCAGAACTTCGTCGTCGATGAAGAAATTGCCGGTGGTCGTGCGGCTGTCGCTGGTGAGGATGATATGCGCCGCGTCCGCCATGATCTCCGGTTTGCGGCTGGCGTGCACCGAATCGGGAAAGAACACAGCGACCGCTGCGGTGGCGATAGTGGTACGCGGCCACAGCGAATTCACCGCAACGCCGCGATCGGCGAACTCACGCGCCATGCCGAGCGTGCACAGGCTCATGCCGTACTTCGCGATGCTGTAGGCAACATGCGGCGCAAACCATTTCGGATCGAGATTGAGCGGCGGCGATAAGGTCAGAATGTGCGGATTGTCGGATTGCATCAGGTGCGGCAGACATGTCTGCGAACACAGAAACGTGCCGCGTGCATTGATCCCGTGCATGAGATCGAAGCGTTTAATCGGTGTCGCCAGGGTGCCCGTCAGGCCGATGGCGCTGGCATTGTTGACCAGCACGTCGATGCCGCCGAACATCTTCACGGCTTGCTCGACCGCAGCCTGCACCGCACTTTCTTCGCGGATATCGACTTGCACCGGCAGTGCGCGTCCGCCCGCTGCCTCGATTTCCTTCGCGACGCTATAGATCGTACCTTCGAGTTTTGGGTTCGGCTCGGCCGTCTTTGCAGCGACCACTACATTGGCGCCATCCTGCGCGCAGCGCAGCGCAATCGCACGGCCGATGCCTCGACTCGCCCCACTGATGAACACCGTTTTATTTTTTAGCGTCGCCATGGAATCGATCCCGGTTTCATATAACAGTCAGCCGCGCGGCACGACACCAGTGTTGACGCCGGCGCGCAGGGTCACAATAGAACTATCGGCGTAGTCGGATCGCATGAACAGACATACATTCGCACGCACTCAATGCGGATCTGTTCGTGCGTAACCCTGCGAATTGCGCGAGTCCGAATCGGTATAGGAAAGCTTTGCCGGCGATTGCGCCCTGCGCCGCTTGCAGGAAAGCAGGCGGTGGGGCGGCTTCCAGCGGCGTGCGTCATTCGCCTCGAAAGCTCGGCTTGCGTTTCTCTACGAATGCCGCAACGCCTTCCACGAGATCGCCGGTCCTGGCGCAGCGTGCAAATGCGGCGAGCTCATCTTCCATCTGCGCTTCGAGCGATCGCTCCAGCGATTGATTGGCGAGGCGCTTGGCTTCGCCGTAGGCGAGCGTCGGACCTCTGGCGAGCCGGCTCGCGACGCGCAACGTTTCTTGCTCGCGCTGATCGGCGGGAACCACCCAGTTCACCAGGCCGAGCTGCTTTGCCGTCTGCGCATCGAACATCTCCGACATCAGCATCAGTTCCATGGTCTTCTTGTAACCGATGAGCCGTGGCAGAAAATATGAGCTGCCGCCATCCGGGCTCGCGCCGATGTTGGTGTACGCCAAAGAGAAGCGCGTGTCGTCGGCCGCGACGGCGAGATCGGCCGCGCACAGGATACTGAATCCCGCGCCTGCGACAGCGCCGTGCACGCTGGCGAGCACAGGCTTTGCCGCACGCCGCAAAGCGAGCACGCCGAAATGCATCTCGCGGCCCCAGCGCACGATGATTTCGGGCAGCTCGCGGATGCGGCTATGGAACAGACCGACATCGCCGCCCGCCAGGAACGCTTTGCCCTGGCCGCGCAGGACTACGACTCGTACCGCAGTGTCGTGCTGCACGAGCTCGGCGGCGGCGCGAAATTCAATCATCATGTCCGCGTCCATCGCGTTGAACAGCTCCGGACGATTGAACGTGATGGTAGCGATGCCTTCTTCGACGTTAAGAATAACGGACTGCGTCATGCCGTTTTCCTGAGCTCAGCTGCGAAGCCGGCAGCGAGACTCGCCGGCTCAGCCAGCGCGTGGCGGCCGACGTCGGGCGGGAAATCGTCGACCATGATGCACGCACGGCGCAGCTCATTGTAGCGAGCAAGCTGATCGGCTTCCTGTGGCGTGATGACTTGCATGCGCACAGCCGAGGCCATCCGATCCGCCGACGTAATCCCGGTTGTCGCGCCGGACTTGTGCGCGGCGCGAATCTTGGCGTCGATCTTTTCCGCGGCGACAACTTGCTCGAGCGCGAGCTCGAGACGGCCGAGCGGATCCTGTGCGATGCGCTGGATGAACATGCCGGCGGTCAAGCGATCGCGAGCGCTCGAATCTTCCAGCAACAGGCGCGCGACTTCATGGCCGAGCCGGTCATGCGGTGCATGAAACGTGCGGCCCCATGGAAACAGAAACATGCGCAGCAGCCAGGCAACCGGGCGCACCGGAAAATTCGTCAGCAATCCATAGAAGGCTTCCTGCGCGCGATGCTCGGCATCCTGCACCGCCCAATGGACGAACGGCAGATCGCTCGGCTGACTGCCTTCGTCGTGCCAATGTTTGATGCAGCACGAGGCGAGATACAGCGCGCTGAGCACATCGCCCAGCCGCGCCGACAATTTTTCGCGGCGCTTGAGCTCGCCGCCGAGAACCAGCATTGCCACATCCGACGCGAGCGCGAGTCCCGCGGATAAGCGCGTGAGACGGTGCAAATACACACGGGTAGCCGGTGCACCCGGCGCGCCGAGCAAACGCGAGCCGGTGAGCGACAGCCACAGCGAGCGCGCTGCGTTCGTCACCACGAATGAAATGTGGCCCCACAGCGCAGCATCGAAACGGCGCGAGGCGATCTGCGGATCGCTCTCGCGACCCGCGGCGATTTCTTCGAGCACGTACGGATGGCAGCGAATCGCGCCCTGACCGAACACGATGAGACTGCGCGTCAGAATGTTGGCACCTTCTACCGTGATGCTGATCGGCACCTGCTCGTAGAACCGCGCGAGGTAGTTGTTCGGCCCCATGCAGATGCCCTTGCCGCCATGCACGTCCATCGCATCGTCGATGATCGAGCGCGCGCGCTCCGTGCAGTGGTACTTCACGATGGCGGAGACAACCGACGGTTTTTCCTTCAGATCGACGGCGCCGGCGGTGGTGACGCGCGCCGCTTCCATCGCGTACAAGTTGCCGCCCATGCGCGCGAGCGCTTCTTCGACGCCTTCGAACTTGCCGATCGGAACGTTGAACTGGCTGCGCACGCGGCTGTACGCGCCGGTCGCACGCACCGCCATCTTGGCGCTGCCGGTGGTTGACGACGGCAACGAGATCGCACGGCCGGCGGCCAGACACTCCATCAGCATGCGCCAGCCCTGTCCCGCGTAGGCCACGCCGCCGATCAACCAATCGATGGGGATGAATACATCTTTGCCGGAGTTCGGTCCATTCTGAAACGAGCCGTGAAGCGGATAGTGCCGACGACCGATATTCACGCCGGGATGCTTGGTCGGTATCAGCGCAAGCGTGATACCGATGTCGGGTTTACCGCCGAGCAAACCGTCGGGATCGTGCAGCTTGAACGCGAGTCCGAGCAAGGTCGCAACCGGTCCCAGGGTGATGTAGCGCTTTTCCCAGGTCAGACGCACGCCGAGCACATCCTGTCCGTCATGCATGCCGCGACAGACGATGCCGACATCGGGGATCGCGCCGGCGTCCGAACCGGCTTCCGGACCGGTCAGCGCAAAGCACGGCATCTCCAGGCCCTTCGCCAGACGCGGAAGATAGTGGCTCTTCTGTTCCTGCGTGCCATAGTGCAGCAGCAATTCCGCCGGCCCGAGCGAGTTGGGCACCATCACCGAAACGCATGCGGTCGAATTGCGGCTGGCGAGCTTCATCACGACTTGCGAATGCGCCAGCGCCGTGAACCCCATTCCGCCGAATTCTTTCGGGATGATCATGCCGAGAAAGCCGCGGTCTTTGATGAATTGCCACACATGCGGCGGCAGATCGTTGAGCTCGTAGCCGATTTGCCAGTCGTCGCACATGCGGCACAACTCGTCGACCGGGCCGTCGACGAACGCTTGTTCTTCCGCGGTCAATGTCGGCTTCGGAAATGCCAGCAGCTTGTCCCAATCGGGTTTGCCGCTGAACAAATCGCCGTCCCACCACACCGTGCCGGCATCGAGCGCTTCCTGTTCGGTAGCGGACACGTGCGGCATGACTTTGCGAAACCAGCCGAGCAGGGCGTCGCTGATCAGCGCGCGTCGCAGAGGCGGCACCAGCAATACCGCCGCTGCGGCGATGAACACAGTCCAGAGCGCGGCGTTGACCGCAGTAGGATAGCCCGCCTGCGGGGTGCACGCGGCCAGCATGCCGGCAAGAGCCACTGCCCAGAGCCAGCCGGGCGCGCGCCAATACGCGAGCGCGCCGGTGACGAACAGCAAAACTAGAATAGAGATCAGCGCAAACATGGTTACGCTCCCGGCGAGTGAGCCAGTAAAGTGCGGAGGACCGGCGGGGGTGCCGCCACGCGCTCAGCCATTCTATTGGTTCCGCGCATGCGGCGCGACCCGATGCGAATGGCGGTTGAAACAGCGGTAGAGCCGGGCGCGGCGGCAAATGCCGCCGGGCGAAAAATGTGGGCGCAGCCCGTGTTCAGAACTGCGCTTCGTCGAGCGCCAATACGCTCTCGGAGCCGTTGACGATGATCGCCTTGTAAGCTTGCGCCTGCGGAAGAATATGATCGGCGAAGAACCGTGCAGTGCCGATCTTGGCGCGATAGAAATCGTAATCTTCTGCACCCTCATCCAGCCGCGTCTTCGCGATCACCGCGGCGCGGGCCATCTGCCAGCCGCCCGCCACGATGCCCCAGAGCTTCAAGTAGATAACGGCCCCCGCGCCGGCCGCTTGAGCATTGAACGGATAGGTTTCCAGCAGCCAGTCGGTGGCCTGGTCCAGCGCGTTGACGCCGTCGGCCAGGGAACGGCGGATCACAGCGATGCCCGGATGCGAGACGCCCGCGAGCGCCTGATCGAAAGCGCGCATCTCCGCGATGACCGCTTTTGCCGTGAGACCTTTCTCGCCGGCAACTTTGCGCGCAAGCAGATCGTTCGCTTGAATGCCGGTCGTGCCCTCGTAGATCGAGGTGATGCGCGCATCGCGCAGATGTTGCGCGGCGCCGGTCTCCTCGACGAAGCCCATGCCGCCGTGCACCTGCACGCCGAGCGATGCCACTTCATTGCACTGCTCCGTGCACCAGCCTTTGACCACCGGCGTCAACAGGTCGAACACCGACTGCCAGCGCAACCGCTCGGTGCGATCCGCATGATGGTGCGCTTGATCCAGCGCCGCAGATGCAACGATGGCGAGCGCGCGCATTGCCTCGGTCTGCGCTTTCATCGTCATCAGCATGCGGCGCACATCGGGGTGCTGGATGATGGCAACGCGATCGCCGCCGCGCACACCGATCGGGCGTCCTTGCACGCGGTCTTTCGCATACGCCAGCGCGCGCTGGTAGGCGCGCTCGGCGATTGCAACGCCCTCGATGCCGACTTCGAGGCGCGCAAAATTCATCATCGTGAACATGTATTCGAGTCCGCGATTTTCTTCGCCGACCAGATAGCCGATCGCACCGTCTTTCTCGCCATATGCCATGACGCACGTCGGACTGCCGTGGATGCCGAGCTTGTGTTCGATGGAAACGCACTTGACGTCGTTGCGCGCGCCGAGATTGCCGTTTGCGTCCACCAGCACTTTTGGCACTACGAACAGCGAAATGCCCTTCACGCCTTCCGGCGCATCGGGCGTCCGCGCGAGCACGAGGTGCACGATGTTAGGGGTCATGTCGTGCTCGCCCCAGGTGATAAAAATCTTAGTGCCGAACACGCGGTAATGATCGTCTTCGGGCACCGCGCGCGTTCGCACCGCCGACAAATCCGAGCCGGCCTGCGATTCGGTTAGATTCATCGTGCCGGTCCATTCGCCCGCTACCAGCTTATTGAGATAGATGTTCTGTTGTTCCGACGAGCCGTGTCTGAGCACGGCATTCACGGCCCCGGTGGTCAGCATCGGGCACAGGCAAAACGACATGTTCGCCGCGTTCCACATCTCCGAGACGGCGGATGAGAGCATGTGCGGCAGGCCTTGACCGCCCCACTCGGTGCTGCCGCCCAGGCTCGGCCAACCCGCTGCGATGAACTGTTCGTATGCCTGCTTGAAACCCGGCACCGTGGTGACGACGCCGTCGTTCAACTTGCAGCCGATGCGGTCGCCGGTCACATTGAGCGGCGACAACACCTCAGAGGCAAATTTGCCTGCCTCATCGAGCACGGCATCGACCAGATCCGTGGTCACCTCTTCGAAGCCGGGGAGCGCTGCTACCGCGTCGAAACCGGCAAGCTCCTTGACAACGAATTTCAGGTCGCGCAGCGGCGCGATATATTCCGGCATGATCGGATCTCCGTGATCTCGGATTTAAGTTCTATTTGCCCGATGCTTTCGGTCAGCCCAGCTTCTCTGGTCAGCCCAATTTCTCAGTTAGTTCCGGCACCACCTGGAACAAGTCGCCGACCAGCCCGTAGTCGGCAATCGAGAAGATCGGCGCTTCCGCATCTTTGTTGATGGCGACGATGACTTTGCTGTCCTTCATGCCCGCCATGTGCTGAATTGCACCGGAAATGCCGACGGCGATGTAGAGCTCCGGCGCGACGACTTTGCCGGTCTGTCCGACTTGATAATCATTCGGCACGAAGCCCGAATCGACTGCAGCGCGCGACGCACCGACCGCGGCGCCCAGCTTGTCCGCCAGCGCTTCGAGAATCTTGAAATTCTCGCCGCTGCCCATGCCGCGTCCGCCGGAAACGATGATGCGCGCCGCAGTTAGTTCCGGCCGCGCGGATTTGGTGAGCTCCTGACCGACAAAGCGCGAATTGCCGCTGTCGGCGCCTGCTGCCTGCGCTTCGGAAGTTGCGGTGCCGCCCTCTGCCGATGCGGCTTCGAAACCGGTCGTACGCACGGTGATGACTTTGATGCGATCGGCCGACTGCACGGTCGCCATCGCATTGCCCGCATAGATCGGCCGCACGAACGTATCGGGCGATTCCACCGCGACGATCTCCGAGATCTGCGCGACGTCGAGCAGCGCGGCGACCCGCGGCAGAAAATTTTTGCCGAACGTCGTGGCGGGCGCGAGGATGTGCGAATACTGGTCGGCCATGCCGACCACCAGAGCCGCGAGATTCTCGGCGAGCGGATGCGCATAGATCGCGTCGTCCGCGACTTTTACTTTCTCCACGCCGGCGATTTTCGCTGCGGCCGAACCGACCGCGCTGCATTGATGTCCCGCTATCAACACGTGGATCGGGCCGCCGATCTTCTGCGCCGCTGAGATCGTGTTCAAGGTGCTCGGCTTGAGCTGAGCGTTGTCGTGTTCGGCGATTACGAGTGTTGCCATGTTCGTCTCCTGAGTTGCGGCGCTTCGCCGCAACGTTGTATTTGTTTTATCGTCCAGCGATGTGCGATGCGGCGGTCAAATCACGCGCGCTTCGTTCTTCAGCTTCGCGACCAGCTCGTCGACGGACTTCACCGTCGCACCGGCTTTGCGCTTTGCGGGCTCCTGCACCTTCAGCGTTTTCAAACGCGGCGTGAGATCGACGCCGAGCGCTTCGGGTTTGATCACCTCCATCGGCTTTTTCTTCGCCTTCATGATGTTCGGCAAGGTCACGTAGCGCGGTTCGTTGAGACGCAGATCGGTGGTGATGATCGCCGGCAGCTTGACTGAAATCGTCTCGAGCCCGCCGTCGATTTCGCGTATCACTTCGGCCTGGCCGTCGGCGACCTTCACTTTGGACGCGAACGTGGCCTGCGGCCAGCCGAGCAGCGCCGCGAGCATCTGTCCGGTCTGATTCGCATCGTCATCGATCGCCTGCTTGCCGAGGATGACGAGCTGCGGCGCTTCTCTGTCGACCAGCAGCTTGAGCGCTTTCGCTACGCCGAGCGATTGCGTTTCGACCGTGGTCTCCACCAGGATCGCGCGATCGGCGCCGATCGCAAGCGCGGTGCGCAACGTTTCCTGACACGCGGTCGGCCCGATCGATACGACTACGACCTCGCTCGCCACGCCCGACTCTTTCAGGCGCATCGCTTCTTCCACCGCAATCTCGTCGAACGGGTTCATCGACATCTTCACGTTGGCCGTCTCCACGCCGGAGCCGTCCGCTTTCACTCTGACCTTGACGTTGTAGTCGACCACGCGTTTGATGGGTACCAGTATTTTCATTGCTATTCTCTGAGTTGAAATTGGACGACCGTAATTTTACCGCACGCACGACTGCGATCAGGTCGCTCGCAGGTACGCCTGATTCGCTACAACGAGCGCGCCTGCTCGCGCAGCACGTTCTTTTGAATCTTGCCGGTGCCGGTTTTCGGCAACGGTCCGAACACCACCATCTTCGGTACCTTGAATCCCGCCAGCCGTGTTTTGCACCAGGCGATGAGGGCCTCCGCGCTAACCGGCTCGACGTTCGGCCGCAACGTCACGAATGCGCACGGCGTCTCGCCCCATTTCGCATCGGGGCGCGCGACCACCGCAGCTTCCAGCACGGCCGGATGGCTGTACAGCGCGTCTTCGACTTCGATCGTGGAAATGTTCTCGCCACCGGAGATGATAATGTCCTTGGAGCGATCCTTGATCTTCACGTAACCGTCCGGATAGATCACCGCCAGATCGCCGGTGTGATACCAGCCGCCCGCGAACGCCTCGTCGGTCGCGTGGGAATTTTTTAGATAGCCCTTCATCACGATGTTGCCGCGAAAAAAAATCTCGCCCATCGTGGCGCCGTCGTGCGGCACCGGTGCCAGCGTTTCCGGATCGGCGACCATCATGGCTTCCTGCAGCGGATAAGTCACGCCTTGTCTGCCGTTCAATTCGGCACGCTCGTCGATGGCCAGCGCATCCCATTCCGGATGCTTTGCGCACACCGAAGCGGGACCGTATACCTCGGTCAAACCGTACACGTGCGTGAGGTCGAAGCCGATGCGCTCCATGCCTTCGATCACCGGCTTCGGCGGTGCCGCGCCGGCGATCATCGCGCTGACGCGATGCTCGATGCCCGCGCGCATCGCATCGGGTGCATTTACCAGCATGTTGTGCACGACCGGCGCGCCGCAGAAATGGCTGACGCGGTGTTTGCGGATGGCATCGAATATCGGCGCGGCTTCGACTCGACGCAGACACACGCTGGTGCCGGCGAGCAGCGCCACCGTCCACGGAAAACACCAGCCGTTGCAGTGGAACATCGGCAGCGTCCACAGGTACACCGGGAAATGCGGCATCGCCCAGGTAACGATGTTGCTGACCGCGTTGATGTATGCGCCGCGGTGATGCAACACCACACCCTTCGGATTGCCGGTCGTCCCCGACGTGTAATTGAGCGCAATCGCGTCCCACTCGTCGGTGGGCAGGCTGCCTTCGAAGTCCGGATCGCCCGTTGCGACAAAGGCCTCGTACTCGATCTCGCTGAGCCGCTCGCCGCTAGTCGCGAGCGCATCGTCGATGTCGATCACCAGCGGCGGGCGCTCCAGCATCTTCAGCGCGGTGCTCACGATCGGCGACATCTCGCGGTCGGTGAGTAGCACTTCGGCTTCGGCGTGTTCGAGCATGAACGCGACCGATGCCGGATCGAGCCGCGTGTTGAGCGCGTTGATCACCGCGCCCGCTAGCGGAATCGCGTAATGCGCCTCGACCATCGCCGGCGTGTTGGGTGCCATGATCGACACGGTATCGCCGGGCCGCACGCCGACACGCTGGAGCGCAGATGCGAGTTGCCGGACGCGACGGCTCACATCCATCCAGGTGGCGCGGTAGTCGCCGTGAATGATCGCGATGCGGTCGGGGTATACGCCAGCCGTGCGTCGCAAAAAAGACAGCGGTGACAGCGGCACGAAATTAGCGGGGTTTCGATCCAGCCCGACGGTGTAGGGATTCAACTCGAGTTCTCCGCAGCGCTGTCGCCGCGGGCAGTCCGCGGGACGCCGTAAGGCGATGCCGACGACCGCCCGGCTTGGTTCTTGCAACAAGCGCTTCGATTTATCGCCGGTTTTGACCATGGCCGGCTCGATTTACTGCAGGCGTTGCCCTACGGAAGGCTTCAACGGCTGCTACAGCGGCCAATCATACTCGATGACAACCCCTGGCGCGCCGCTTGCGCCGGCTCGAAGCGGCAGCACGGACGCGGCCAAAATCAATCGCGCCAGCAATCTACCCGACGAAATTTATCCTCGGTGCTCGACACCTCGGCCTGACCTAGAAAACGATGGCAAAACTGCTCACAGCGGCGCAAGCGAACGACCAGCAGGAGCCGGCGGTGCATGCTGCCGGCAGCCAGCCGGCGCGCGCAGGCGCCGATGAAGCCAACGGCACGGTGATCTCGACGGTGATGTTTCTGGAAATCGTCGACTACGCCAAGAAATCCGTAACCGGTCAGCTGAAAGCGAAAGAGCGCTTCAATTCGATCATCGCCGATGCGATCGACGCAATCCCGCCGCAAGATCGCATCGTGTTCGATACCGGCAATGGCGCCGCGATCGATTTCTTGGGCGAGCCGCACGATGCACTCGTGATCGCCAGCGAAATGGCGCGGGTATTCGCGCTGGCCGCAGCCGATGCGCAACCGATGAACGCGCGCATCGGCGTCAATCTCGGACCGGTTCGTCTGGTCTACGACAGCAACGGCCAGCCAAGCATCATCGGCGACGGCATCCACGTCGCAGAACGCGTGATGAGTCTGGCAGGCCCCGGTCAGGTTCTGGTATCAGGTGCATTCCGCGATGCGATCGCCAAGCTGTCCGATGCCCATGCGCTGCTGTTCGCCTATCAGGGCGCGCGGACCGATCACCAGGTGCGCGAGCACGAAATCTACGAAGTCATCGTCGATGGAGAAAGCGCCGCCTCCCTGCCGCGCGCGGCAACCGTTGCCACCCGCACGGAAACCGCGGCCCGCCGTTCGATAACCGCAAACGCGGCGGGACGCGGCTGGCTGTCCAGCCCGAAGGTCGCGTATGGCGCCGCGGCTGCGTCGGTCGTGATGCTGGCGATCGCCGTTGTCTCGTACGTCGTCGATTCGCCTGCGCCGCCAGCCCACGTTGCCGTGTCCGTTGCGGCAACGGCGCCGGTGCCGCAGACGACCGCCGCTGCGCCATCACCCGGCGCACTGGCTCAGCAGCCCATTGCCGCAGAGCCCTTGCACGCCGCTGCGGCGCCGACGTCACAGATCGAAGTCGCCAGTCCATCCAGGCCCGAGGCTGCGCCCCGCGTGCCGAGCAAAGCGGCCGGTGCGGTTCGGCGTCCGTCCCCACGCACTATTCCGGCGCCGAAGGCGACCGAGCCGACCGTCGCCGACGCCGGATCGAGCAAAGCGATCAACGACGCCTGGAAGACGCCAACGGGCGCGCAAGACAAGGACAAAACGGCGGCGCTCGCGCTCGCGCCGACCGGTGTCGCGCCAACAACGCCACCGAAGTCCGCGGCGCGCCCCACCGCGCTGATCACGCTGGCAATCTCGCCATGGGGCGAGGTATTCGTCGACGGCGTATCGACCGCGGTCAGTCCGCCGATATCGGAATTGGAACTGGCACCCGGTTCGCATCGCATCGAAATCCGCAATGGCGACTTCAAACCCTACCTCGAAACGCTTCAGCTGGAGGCGAACCAAACCGTTAGAATCAGGCACAAGTTCGCCCAAAGGTAGGAACCGATGCTGCGTTTGATGAGCTACGTGTTCGCGTTTGCGATTGCAACTGCGCTCGGCGGTTGCGCAAGCAAGATGGTGCAGGAGTTTCCGCTGACGCATTTCACGGCCGAGAACCTGCTGGACACCGGTATCCGCCGGTACGATGAAGGCAACTACAAGGTCGCCGCGGGCAATGTGCAGGGCGCCTTGGATCAGGGTCTCACCACCGCATCGCAAGCACGTGCGCACAAATATCTCGCGTTCATCCACTGCGTCTCGGGCGAGCAGCCGCAGTGCCGCGAGGAGTTCCGCAAGGCCCTCGAGATCGCTCCGAATCTGCAGCTTCGGCCGGAAGAAGCAGGGCACCCGATCTGGGGCCCGATATTCCGCAGCACCAAATCGGCAATGAGCTCTAAATAGCCTGGCTCACATGGCCGACGCCGCTCCCTCAGCACAAGGCCCGCATAAGCTCGGCCGGTACGAAATCATCGATGAGCTCGGCCAGGGCGCCATGGGTGTGGTGTACCGGGCGCGCGACCCCGTGCTCGACCGCGTAGTTGCGATCAAGACGATTAATCTGAATTTGCCGAAGGAAGACCTCGCCGAATACGAGGCGCGCTTCTATCAAGAGGCGCGCGCGGCCGGCGGCCTCAACCATCGCAACATCGTCACCATCTACGACATCGGCCGCAGCGATCGCGTGGCCTACATGGCGATGGAATTTCTGGAAGGCGAGGAGCTGCGCGCGGTGCTCGCGAGCGGACAGCCGCTGCCGGTGCAGCAGGCGCTCGACGTGGCGATGCAGATCGGCGAAGGCCTGCACTATGCGCATAAGCGCGACGTCGTTCATCGCGACATCAAACCAGGCAACATCATGGTGGCGCAGGATGGACTGGTGAAGATCACCGACTTCGGCATCGCACAGATGCGCACGAACGAAGTCAAGACGATGACCGGCATGATTCTCGGGTCGCCGAAGTACATGTCGCCCGAGCAAGTGGCCGGCAAACGGGCCGATCATCGCGCCGATATTTTTTCGCTCGGTGTCGTGCTGTACGAAATGCTGACCGGGCATGCCCCGTTTCAAGCCGACAGCATCCACGGCATCATGTACATGGTCTTGAATACGACACAGGTTGCGCCGAGCGTGCGCAATCCCGATCTGCCCGAGATCCTGGATCTGATTGTCGCGAAAAGTCTCGCGAAAGAAATGGCGGTCCGCTATCAGAGCGTGAAGGAGCTGACGTCGGATTTGTACGATTGCATGCAGATGCTGAACGGGCAAGGTGCCGCGCCGTTCAAAGACGCAGCCGGCGCTCGCAGCGAGGCGCTGCCGCACACGACGCGCCGCGACGATAAAGTGCGCACGCTTCACCGCGCAGTTTCGCGCAGTGCGCCAGCGGCGCCTGAGCACGCCGCGATGACGGTGTCGAAAGCGTTCGACTCCTACGAGGCAACGTTGCGACTGGCCGCTTTGACCGGCGTAGAGCGAGAGGCGCTAGGTTTGACACGCCCGAAAGCGGCCACGGTGGCGGCGCCGGCAAAAGCTGTCAGTCAGCCCCCGGAGAACAATAAGCGCGTGCCGAGCACCCCGCCGTCACGCCAGGTCAGTCATTACTATGTTGCGTGGGTCGTCGCTGCGGTCGCCGCGATTATCGCCGCGGTTTTATTCGCTCTGCGGCAGGTGTAGGAGAGTGCGGTCGCTGGTTCCCGCTCCGCAAGTCCCCGGTCGCTGACTCCCAGTCCGCTGGTTCCGGCTCGGCTAGTTTCCGCGCGCCCATTCCACTGCCTGTTCGACCCGATCCACCGCAACGATTTCGAGTCCTTCGATCGTACCTTTCGGCGCATTGGCGCGCGGAATAAGCGCGTGCGTAAAGCCCAGTTTCGCGGCTTCGCGCAAACGCTCCTGGCCGCGCTGCACAGGTCGCACCTCGCCTGCCAGCCCGATTTCTCCGAACACGACCAGCTTCCCGGGCAGCGGCTTATTGCGCAGCGACGACACGATCGCGAGCAGCACCGCGAGATCCGCGGCCGGCTCGTCGATTTTCACACCGCCGACCGCGTTGATGAAGACATCCTGATCGTACGCTGCGACACCGGCATGTCGATGCAGCACAGCGAGCAGCATCGCCAGTCGATTTTGCTCGAGCCCCACGGTCAGACGTCGCGGATTCGGCGCATGCGATTGATCGACCAACGCCTGTATCTCGACCAGCAGCGGTCGCGTCCCTTCCTGCGTAACCAGCACGCACGAGCCCGCTACTTCGCCATTGTGTTGCGACAAAAACAGCGCTGACGGATTCGCAACGCCGCGCAGACCCTTATCCGTCATCGCGAACACGCCGAGCTCGTTGACCGCGCCGTAGCGATTCTTGATCGCGCGAATCAAACGGAAGCTCGAGTGCGTATCGCCTTCGAAATAGAGGACGCTGTCGACCATGTGCTCCAGCACGCGCGGTCCGGCGATGGCGCCTTCCTTCGTCACGTGCCCCACGAGAATCAGCGATGCGCCGGAAGTCTTCGCCGCGCGGGTGAACTGCGCCGCACATTCGCGCACCTGCGCCACGCTACCCGGCGCAGACTGCAGCGCTTCCGAGTACATCGTCTGAATCGAATCGATCACCACCACGTCGGGCGATACCTCCTTCAGCGCCGCGAGAATATTTTCCAGCGAAATTTCCGCGAGCACCTGCAGCGATGCGCTGTGCAAGCCCAGCCTGCGCGCACGCAAGGCCACCTGCGGTGTGCTCTCCTCGCCGGTGACGTACAACGCTTTGCAATGGCCCGACAACATCGTCAATGCCTGCAGCAGCAAGGTCGATTTGCCGATGCCGGGATCGCCGCCGAGCAGCGCAACGCCGCCTTGCACCAGCCCACCGCCGAGCACGCGATCCAACTCACCGATGCCGGTTTCCAGGCGCGGCTCCTCCACCGCATTGACCGCCTCCAGACTTTGAACCCGGCTTTTCTGCGCAAGCCCCTGATAGCGCGCGGTCGAGTTCTCCGCAATGCCTTCGCTCAGCGTGTTCCATGCAGAGCAATGCGGACACTGGCCCTGCCACTTCAGAGTTTGGCCACCGCATTCGGTGCAGTTGTAGACGACTTTGGCCTTGGCCATGATGGATTCTTCAATCGATACCGGCTACGGGAACACGTGCGGCGAGCGCACAGAGCAGTTCATAACTGATCGTGCCGGCCGCGCGAGCGACCTCTTCCACCGGCAGCGCACCGCCCCACATGAGCACATCCGCGCCAACGCCTGCGTCAGGTAACCCGGTGAGATCGACACTCAGCATATCCATGGACACACGGCCGACGGTGCGTGTGCGCCGGCCCTCGACCACGATCGGCGTTCCAGTGGGCGCATGGCGTGGATATCCATCTGCGTAACCGCATGCGACGATGCCGATGCGAAGCGGGCCGGACGCCGTGAAATCCGAACCGTAGCCGACGGTATCGCCGCGCGCCAGGTCTTGCGTTGCGATGATTCGGCTTGCAAATGTCATTGCCGGCTCGAGGCCGATGTCGTGCGCGCTGCGATCGGGAAACGGCGATGCGCCGTACAACATGATGCCGGGTCGCAGCCACTGTTGCGCAAGCTCCGGATAGCGCAGCAGCGTCGCAGAGTTAGCCATCGACGTCGGCAGATCGATGCCCGCAGTTGCGCGCTGGAAATTTTCCAGCTGCCACTGCACGCCCTTCTCGTCGTCCGCGCACGCGAAATGCGTCATCAGCGTAATGTCGCCCACGTTTGCGCAGGCGCGCAAACGCTCCAGTACACCGCGCAGCGACTCGAGGCGCAACCCCAGACGGTTCATGCCCGTGTTGAGCTTGACGAACACATCGATCGGGGCTGCAGCCGCGCCCTGCTCCAGCATCATTACCTGGTCGACATGATGCACGACGCTGGTCAAGCGATGCTGCGCGAAGTGCGCCAGCTCATTCGCCTCGAAAAAACCCTCCAGCAATACGATGCGCCCGCGATACGCGCTGTCGCGCAATTGCACCGCTGCGTCGAGCTCGACCAGCGCGAAGCCATCGGCGGATTGCAATGCATCCGCTGCGCGCAGCAGACCGTGACCATAGGCATTGGCTTTGATTACCGCGAGCACACGCGCACCCGGCGCGACGCGGCGCGCAAGCGCGAGATTGTTGCGCAGGGCCGACAGATGAATCGTTGCGCGAGTCGGACGTGTCATCGCTCAGGTCCTGCACCAGCGAGATCGGCGCAGTCGCGATTGTGCAACGCGAGGCTGCAAGCTCGCTCGACGCATACGCAATGTCGCCCGGCGCGGCGGCAATTCAGCGCGCCGACAGCGGCGCCGCGCGCAGAGCGAGCGCGCGTTTTCATGGTATAAACTTGCGGCCGTCGCGCTGCGCAGCGACTCCCGTGGCACGTTAATCCGCTCGGCTGCGCGTTTCAATACCGTCTCATTATTCATCTCACTCGCTGGATGCGTCGCGGCTTCTACACGATCCTCTCGGCACAGTTCTTCTCCGCGCTGGCGGATAACATCCTGCTGTTCGCCGCCATCGCGCTGCTGAAAGATCTGCACGCGCCGAGCTGGCAGACGCCGGTGCTGCAGGTGTTCTTCGTGTTCTCGTACATCGTGCTCGCGCCATTCGTCGGCCCGCTGGCGGACAGCATGCCTAAAGGGCGCGTGATGTTCGTCAGCAACACCGTGAAAGTCGCCGGCTGCCTGGCAATGCTGGTCGGTGTGCATCCGCTGTTTGCTTATGGCCTGGTGGGGATCGGCGCGGCGATGTATTCGCCGGCCAAGTACGGCATTCTCACCGAATATCTGCCGCCGCAAAAGCTGGTGTGGGCAAATGGCTGGATGGAAGGCTTGACGGTCGGCGCCATCATTCTAGGCGCAGTACTCGGCGGCTACCTGGTAGGCGGACATTTTCTCGATTTCGCGGCGGACCATTTCGCCAAGCTGCGTCATCACGGTTGGATTTCCGAAGGTCCGCAGGTGGCGATACTCATCATCCTCGCGCTCTACGTCCTCGCGTCGGTCATCAATCTCTACATTCCGCGCGTCGCGATCGATCACAAAATGCCGCGCAAGACGCCGCTTTATATCCTGCAGGATTTCTGGCATTGCCTCGCGCTGCTGTGGCGCGATCCGCTCGGCCGCGTCTCGCTGGCAGTAACGACGCTGTTTTGGGGCGCCGGTGCCACCTTGCGCTTGATCGTCATCGAGTGGGCCGAGCCGGCGCTGCATTTTAATTTGTCCAAAGCCACCCAGCTCACGGCGATGACCGCGGTAGGCATCGCGATCGGCTCGATATTGGCCGCCAAGTTCGTCAGGCTCGAACGCTCGGTGAAAGTGTTGCCGGTCGGCATTTTGATGGGCATCACGGTGTTGCTCATGGTGCCGGTCACCGACTGGCGCGTCGCCGGCATCGCGCTGATGCTGATCGGCGCGATGGGCGGCTTCTTCGTCGTACCGATGAACGCATTGCTGCAGCATCGCGGGCATCTGCTGATGGGCGCCGGTCACTCGATCGCGGTACAAAACTTCAACGAGAATATCAGCATCCTGGTGATGAACGGCGCCTACGCCTCGATGGAACGCGTCGGTCTGCCGATCAAAGTGACGGTGGTTGCGTTCGGTATCCTCGTTTCGGTCGCCATGTTCTACCTATGGCGTAAGCATGCCCACGACCAGGACCACGGTCAGGTCTAGCGTCGGCGCGCATCACGCCTAGTCGACCAGCGGCGCTTTTCTACCGCGCCGGTCACGCACCTTCGTGCAGACTATCCCGCGAACCAATTCGACGACCGCGGCGCATCTCGCAGCGCTGGGCGCTGTTGCGCAAATTAAACTGCGGCGCATCAAGTTTCACTAGGAGCATTGCATGAACTTGACTCAACCCAATGCGTGGCGCGATTTGTGGGCGCTGATTCACGCCTACTGGTGGTCCGAAGAGAAGGTGTCTGCGCGCCTGCTCTTGTTCG
The DNA here is from genome assembly GCA_038240725.1 of Burkholderiales bacterium. Classification (GTDB taxonomy): domain Bacteria; phylum Pseudomonadota; class Gammaproteobacteria; order Burkholderiales; family SHXO01; genus SHXO01. Next base: position 21,374 of record JBBRGM010000016.1, read on the forward strand.
CCATCGTCGCGCTGACGCTCGGGATGGTCTATATGAACGTGCAGATCAACCTTTGGCAGAATCATTTTTTCAACGCGCTGCAGGATAAGAATCAACAGCAGTTCTATCATCAACTGTTGCGCTTCGTCGGTTTGGCGGCGATCTGGGTCGTGCTGTCGGTCTACTCGCAGTACTTCACGCAGATGCTGCAGGTTCGCTGGCGGCGCTGGCTCACCGATGATTATCTGCGCCAGTGGCTTGCCGAGCGGGCCTATTACCGCATGCAGTTCGCGGGCGCGCAGACGGACAATCCCGATCAACGCATCGCCGAGGACCTGCGGCTGTTCGTGGAAGGCAGCGTCAGTTTATTCGTCGGGCTGCTCAACGCTGCCGTCACATTGGCATCGTTCATCGGCATTCTATGGGTGCTGTCGGGCCCGTTGAGTTTGCACATCGGCACGATGACCCTGGTGATCCCAGGCTACATCGTGTGGATCGCGGTGATATATGCGCTCGCCGGCGACTGGGTCGCACATTTGATCGGCAAAGCGCTCATCGCACTCAACTTCAAACAGCAAGGCGCGGAAGCCGACTTTCGCTACAGCCTGGTGAGATTCCGCGACAACATGGAAGGCGTCGCGCTCTATCACGGCGAGGCGGATGAGCTCAGTAGTTTTCGCACGCGCTTCACCGACGTGTTCAGCAACTGGTGGGCAATCATGCGCCGGCAAAAGCGCCTGGCATGGTTCACCGCGAGCTACAGCCAGACCGCGGTCGTGGTTCCGTTTATCGTCGCGGCGCCGCGTTACTTCGCCGGTACCTTGCCGCTGGGTGGACTGATGCAGACTGCAAGCGCGTTCGGCTACGTACGCGACGCGCTGACCTGGTTCATCAACGCGTACGTCGCCTTCGCGACCTGGAAAGCAGCGGTCGATCGCTTGACGACGTTCCACAATGCGATTCTTACCGCGCAGGAAGCGCAGCGCTCGACACCGGGCGTACAGGTCATCGAAGGGGCATCGCCGGATCTGCAATTCGAGCAAGTCGAGCTCGATCATCCGACCGGCGGCGCGCTCCTGACGCTCGACGCGCTCGACATCGCACCGGGCTCGCGCGTGCTGTTTCAAGGTCCGTCAGGATCCGGCAAAAGCACGCTGCTGCGCGCGATCGCCGGCATCTGGCCGTTCGGTCGCGGCGTGATTAAGCGACCGCGCGATTTCAACGCGCTGTTTCTGCCGCAAGCCGCGTATTTCCCGCTCGGCAGCTTGCGTGAGGCGATGTGCTATCCGACACCGTGCGGTGCATTCAGCGAAACGCAAGTTAAGGAGGCGCTCGACAGCGTCGGCCTGTCGCATCTCGTCGCGCGTCTGGACGAGTCCGCGAATTGGACGCACGCCCTGTCCGGCGCGGACCAGCAGCGTGTTGCCTTCGCACGGGCACTGCTGCAAAAGCCGAAGTGGTTGTTCCTCGATGAGGCGACATCGAGTCTCGATGCGCGCAGCCAGACCGCACTGTACGATCTACTGATCTCGAAATTGCCGGACACGACGATGATCAGCACGGCGAGCGGCGAAGAATTGGCCGGGCGGCACTTGCAGACGTGGGCGCTTAGAGCACGCGGCGGCGCGTTTGAGCTGCAGAAGGTTTGAGGCTCGCCGCTTCGCTTGCTCGCAGGGGCTAGGGGCTGGGGACTGGGGGCTAGGGTGAAAGCTGGCGCTTTGCGCGTTCAGCCGCCTGTTCCTGCCTTCAGGCGATTTGCGTCGCGCATCTGTTTCGCGCGTCGATAGACCCACACTACGACGCCGACCGCGAGGATGGTTGCGAATGCTATTTCTTCGTATCGGCGCGCGTGCTGGAGCATCATTTCGAACGCCTGTCCGAACGCGTAACCGGCCCCGCCGACGACCCCGGCCCAGAGAAATGCGCCGATCAAGTTGAACACGCCGAAGCGCAGATGCGACACGCTGGACATGCCGAGAAATACCGGCCCGGCGACGCGCAAACCGTACATGAACCGCACGCCTATGATGAGCCCGGTGTTGTAGCGCTGCACGAGCTTCTGCGCGCGCGCCGCCTGCAGTTGAATCGTCGGAAAGCGCGCAATAATCTGCGGGCCGCGCATGCGGCCGAGGGTGAAGAAAAACTGATCGCCGATGAATCCCGCAATTGCCGCGACGACGATGACCCAGAAGATATCGAGGTAGCCGCGATGCGCAGCGAAACCCGCGATGATCAGTACCGTCTCGCCTTCGAGGATCGACCCGATGAAAAGTGCGAAGTAGCCGTATTGTTCGATTAGATGTTGCATGGTTCTGCTTCGCGCCATGCGGCGCTCGCAAGGGGCTAGGGTCTCGGGGCTGGGGGCTAGGGGGACTCAAGAATAACGCGCGCGCGGCCGTTGCGCTCTAACGAGAACTAAGAACGAGCGGCGCGAAGCGCACGCCTTCACCCTAGTCCCCAGCCCCTAGCCCCTATTCCCTAGGCCGATGCTGCTTTAGCCAGCGCGACGCGCTAACTAAAGCAGCACAGGCCGATCAGGCAACTCGTTCGACCCCGACTGCTGCGACGGAAAATGGTGGCTGAGATGCTCGCTCACCGCACGAATCCCGTCGATGACGCCTTGCTCGAATTCGCCGTTACGGAAGCGCTGTTCCATCGCGCGGCAGATGTTTTCCCAGCCGGCACCGACCTTGGCGTGGATGCCGCGATCGGCAACGATTTCGACGTCGCGATCGGCAAACAGCAGATAAAT